>DASYQW010000146.1 GCA_036005065.1 Candidatus Methylomirabilota bacterium
CCTGACACTCTTGCGCGGTCCGATGGGCGGCATCGGCTTTGCTACCGAGAGTTGTTGCAATGTTTCAAATGCGATCCCGATGGATAGAAAGGATTGCACGCCCACGATGGACCTGTGGGCCCTCGGTGGTGCGAAGAGAAGCGCGGGTGCCTCAGGTGGTCTCTCGGGACACGGCGGGCATCCCTGGCCTCCAGGCGCGGACACGCGCGAGGAGATTGGAATGCGGGACCAGCGGCGCAAGATCCTGATCGCGGACGACGACTCCACCTCTCGCGAATCACTCGGGGAGTTCCTCGAGAGCGAGGGGTACGTGGCCATCCCGACGACGGACGGCCTGGAGGCTCTGAGCCATCTCCAGGCGACGCCCATCCCGCTGGTCATCGCCGACCTCAAGATGCCCCGGCTCGGGGGGCTCGAGCTGGTCGAGGCGATCGAGGCCCGCCGGATTCCCACGACCGTGGTGGTCCTGACCGGCCACGGCTCGGTCGAGACGGCGGTCGAGGCGATGAAGCGGGGCGCCTACGACTACCTGACCAAGCCCGTGGATCCCCAGCGCCTCCTCCTGATGATCCCCAGGGCTCTGGAGGCCCAGCGGACCCGCGAGGCCCTCCAGGCGTTCCGGGCCCCGTCGGAGGCCACCGCCATCCGGCTGAAGCGCATGGTCGGGGTGAGCAAGGCCATGAAGGAGGTCTTCAGCTTCGTGGAGGCGGTGGCGGATTCGAACGCCAACGTCCTGATCCTGGGCGAGAGCGGCACGGGCAAGGAGCTGGTGGCCAGGGCGATCCACGAGCTGTCGGCGCGGGCCGCCCAGCGCTACGTCACGGTCAACTGCGCGGCCCTCCCCCCCGACCTGCTCGAGAACGAGCTCTTCGGGCACGAGCGGGGGGCCTTCACCGGCGCCATCATCCGGAAAGAGGGCTGCTTCGAGCTCGCCCACAAGGGCACCCTCTTCCTCGACGAGGTGGCGGACACGTCGCTGGCCACCCAGGCCAAGCTCCTGCGGGTTCTGGAAGGCCACCCCTACCGACGCCTGGGGGGAACCCAGGAGATCACCGTGGACGTGCGGGTGATCTCGGCCACGAACCAGAACGTGGACCGGATGATCGAGGAGGGGGCGATCCGCAGCGACCTCTACTTCCGCCTCAGCCCGGTGGTGATCACCCTGCCGCCCCTGCGCGATCGCGTCGAGGACATTCCGCTGCTCGTGCGCGAGTTCCTGGCCGAGCTCACCGCCAAGAACGTGAAGCAGGTGGAGGAGGTTTCGCCCGGCGCGATGGAAATGCTGATGCGCTACCCGTGGCCGGGCAACGTGCGCGAGCTGCGAAACGCGATCGAGCACTCGGTGATCCTCACGCCCGGCGGGACGATTCTCCCGGAGCACCTGCCGCTCAACCTCAGGGAGCCGCGGCGGCCGACGGGGCGTGGGGGACTGTACCTCTGCAGCCTCGACGAGATGGAGCGCCGGTTCATCCAGGAGGCGCTCGCGCGCTTTCCCACCAAGACGCGAGCGGCCGAGGTGCTCGGGATCAGCCTGCGCACGCTCTACAACAAGCTCCACCGTTACGGCCTTGCCAATGGGGAGGCCCGGGGGAGCAACGGGGATGATGCTCCGGCCGAGCCCTGGCTGGGCAGCGCGCGGAGCGTCGAGGGCGGGGGGAACCCGGCGGGAGCCCGGCGGTGGCCGCGCGCGACGCGCGGTCGGGTCCCCCGGCACGACTGGGGTGAGGATGGAGCCGCGGACGACGACGTGCTGCCGCGGCCTCAGCGGATGCCCGCCGCCTGATCCGGGCCTCGGGCCGCGCCGCGGAGCCGGACGGATCCCGTCCGGCTCCGCCGTTTTTCAGATCAGTGCGCCGCGGCCCGGGGCCGAGGGCCAGGCGCCGGCCGGGAGGGGCTGGCTTCGACCTCGCCCAGGATGCCGAAGGTCGCGGCCGCGTTCACCCAGCGGTAGAGGATGCTCCAGTCCGCATTGAAGACGCCGACCTTGACGGTATAGGTGCCCGGCGGGAGGGTCGAGGGGACCTTCCACTTCCAGCTGTATGACCGGATCTGGCCTGCCGTGAAGCTCTGGCCGCCGTAGGTCTGCTGGGCGACCTTGGCGCCGGCCGGGTTGTGGATCTCCACGTCCACGATGATCCCGGACGCCGCGCCCGAGGCCGTGACCCGGGTCGCGACGGTGAGTTGCCGGCCGCGGCTCACCGGATTCGGGGTGGCGCTCGTGGCGCCCACCGAGAAGGTCAGCTCACCCGGCGGGGGCGGGGGAGGCGGCGGAGGCGGAGGCGGAGGCGGCGGCGGCGGCGGGGCACTGCCGACACCGAAGGTCGCCGCCTGGTTATTCCAGATGTAGAGGGTGCTCCAGTCCCCGCTGAAGACGCCGATCTTCACCGTGTAGGTCCCGTCGGCCAGGGTGGCCGGGACCGGCCAGGCCCAGCCATAGGGCTGGCTCTGCCCCGCCGAGAAGCTCTGGTTGCCATAGACCTGCTGGCCGATCTTCGCGCCAGCGGCGTCGTAGATCTCGAGGTCGATCAGGATGTTCGAGGCGGCGGAGCCCGCCGTGACGCCCGTGCTCACGGTGAGGGTCTGGCCGCGCCCGACGGGGTTCGGCGTGGCGGACGTCGCGCCGATCGTGAAGTTCGACGCCGGCGGCGCCCCTACCGTGAACGTCGCGGCGGGCCGGCGCCAGGCATAGCGGGTCGACCAGGTGCCGTCGAACACGCCGACGGCGACCTCGTGGGGACCCGTGGCCGCCGTCGCCGGGATCGTCCAGGAGAAGCTGTAGGACCGGGTCTCTCCGCCCGCGAAGCTCTGGTTCGACGCCGACTGCTGGAACACGCGCGTGCCCGCCGCGTCGAAGACCTCGAGGTCGACGACGACGCCGGAGGCCGGCTGAGCGGCCGTGATCGTCGTGGCGAACTGCACCGTCGTTCCGGGCTCCGCGCTGGTCGGCGTCGCCGTCGTGCTCCCCAGGGTGAAGGCGAGCCCGCCGCCTCCGCCGGTCTTGGCGTTGGCCCGGGCGGCCGCCTGGCCGAGGACGTTGGACACGTCGGTGGCGGGCGGATACACGTATCCGCCATAGCTCGCACAGGCCTGGCAGATGAGCTGCCAGACGAGCGATCCGCCGCCGTCGTTTCCGTCCACGGCGCGGAGCCAGGTGTCGTAGACCTGGGCGGAATTCGTGTCGTACTGGAACTCCCCGAAGAAGAGCGGCTTGTTCAAGGTGCGCGCGATGGCGATGTGGTCGGTGATCCAGGCGGTGCCACCCGAATCGGAGAAGCCCCAGTACCCGGGGTACAGGTGAATCGAACCGAAGTCGATGTTGGGATTGGCGGTGTTGGTGGTGAAGGCGGCGCCCTCCGAGCCGGCGAACAGCCACCCCTGGTTATTGTAGGCTGACACGGTGTAGCCGGCGGTGGTGGCGTCGAAACCCTCTTCGCCTGTCCCGACCAGATGGTTGCGGTCGATCGACTTGAGGTAGGCGGCCATCTCGCCGATCCAGTTGCTCACGATGGTCGGATTGCACCCGCGGCACCGGGGCTCGTTGGCGAGCTCCCACGCGAACACGGTCGGGTCGTCCTTGTAGCGGCGGCGGCCCTGCGGGTTGTCCGCGCTCGGCGGCTCCGTCACCGGGCCGTAGGAATTCGGCCGGTTGAGGAAGTACCGAACGTAGTTCCGGTAGATCTGCTTGCACGCGTCGTTCGTGTAGAACGCGTCGATCCCGGCCCCCGAGGCACACCACTTCAGGTACTGCGGCATGCCTCCGTAGTCCCCCCAGTAGTTGACCAGGGCGATGACGAGCCGCACGCCGGCCTGATCGGCCTTGTACAGGACGTAGTCCATCGCCTGGAACGCCACCTCGTTGTACACCCCGGGAGAGGGCTGGAGCGCCGGCTCGCTCCCGAAGTCTCCATCCTTGAAGCCCCAGGTGCGGAGGACGGTGAAGCCCAGTTGGGTGGCCAGCGCCATCATGTCGTCGGTGTGGGCCTTCGAGCCGTACGTACCGGCCGACATCATGAAGTAGGCATTGGTGCCGGCAAAGTAGAAGGGGGCCCCGTTGAGCGAGAAGCGAGCCCCCTGAGTGGTGACGAACCCGTTGTTGGCGGCTTGGAGGGGCCGGGCCAGAAGGCCCACGCTCAGCAGGACGGCGAAGGCGAGCCCGAAAGACGTCAGGCGGCGCGTCCACCCGGTGCGAAAGCGGATGTCGGCGGGGCCGGCGCCGCGCCCGTCCCGCGTCGACCCGTGATGTCCCTTAAGCACTTCTGCCTCCTCGCATTCCTTAGGGGGCATTCTCTAGGAATCACTCGGCGTGATTCCGACCGAGGTCGGCAGGGAGAAGGCAGGAAGCGTGCCATGGGTCCGCTCGGTGTGGGCGAAGACGCGGGCGCCGTGAAAACAGCGAGTTGGAGATCGCGGTCGAGGACAGCCGCCGCGAAGGGAAGCGGCGCGTCCGGGCCGGGCGACCCCAGTCTATGGCGCGCGGTGCAGGGGCCTCTCGATTGGGAAAACGGGTCGGGCCGGCGACGTGCCGGCCCGACCGTTGATCAAGACCGTCGATGCGCGCGCCTGCTCAGTCGTCCGTCGGAGCGTCCTGGGTAGCCTCGGTGGTAGGCAGCGGGCTGAGTGACTTGCGATTCGCCCGGGCGGCCGCGCTCCCGAGGACGTACGAGACGGCGGTGGTGGGCGGATAGATGGTCGAGAATCCGCCGTAGTTCTGGCAGGCCTGGCAGATGATCTGCCAGACCAGGGCGCCGGCGCCATTGTTCCGCTCGAAGGCCTTGATCCACGTGTCGAAGACGGGCGCCGGGTTATTGCTGAAGCCGAACTCCCCGACGACCAGAGGCTTGCCGAGCCGGCGGGCGACCCGGATGTGGTCGGTGATCCAGGTGCTACCGCCGGTGACCCCGAGGCTCCAGTATTCGGGGTAGAGATGGATGGAGCCGAAGCTGATGTTCGGGTCGGCGGTGTTCGCCGTGAAGGCGACCCCCGACGAGCCGTTGAAGAGCCAGCCCTGGTTGTTGTACGCGGCCATCGAGCTGTACCCGGCCGCCGTGATGTCGAAGCCCTCCTCGCCGGTGGTGATCATGTGCCGGCGGTCGAGCGCGCGCACGTAGGCCGCCATCTCCGCCACCCAGCGCCGGATGGTCCGGCCGCTCCGGTCTCCCGAGCGAGGCTCGTTGGCCAGCTCCCAGGCGAAGACCGTGGGGTCATCCCGGTACACCCGGTGGTTCACGGTGTTGACGCGGGTCAGCAGATGCTTGACGTAGCTCTTGTAGAGCTGCCGGCACCTGGCGTTGCTGTAGAAGGCGTCGACGGAGGCCCCGGGGGCACACCAGCGGACGTATTGGGGCATGCCGCCGTAGTCTCCCCAGTAGTTGACGAGGGAGAGGAGGAGGCGGACGCCGGAGCGGTCAGCCTGATCGAGGATGTAGTCCAGCTTGCGGAAGGCCGCTTCGTTGTACACGCCGGCGGCCGGCTGGAGCGCCACCCCGGCCCCGGTGCCGTCGAGGAAGGCCCAGGTGCGGAGCACCGTGAAGCCGAGCCGCTTGGCCATGGCCATGGTCTGGACGGTATGGGCCGTCGATCCATCGGCGGCGGCGTCGAGCATGAAGTAGGCATTGGTGCCGACGAAGTGGAAGGGCGCGCCACGCAGAACGAAGCGACCGCTCTGGGCCGTGACGATACCGGAGTTGGCCGCCTCCGCCGAGCTCGCGGCCAGGCCGAGGGTCACCGCCACGCTGAAGGCGCCGGCCAGGAGCGCGAGGCGCCGCACGGTTCGTCCGAAAACCTGCCTTCCCATATGTCCCCCTCATTGCTTACGTGATGTTACTTAGAGAACCTTCCCCGGGGGAGCGACCCCGAGGATCGCGGGGGACTAGGCAGGAAGCGTGCCACGCCCGAATCGGACTCGGGCGGACACGAAAGACCGACCGTGAAGACGAGGGGTTCGACGGCAGATCCGGGCGGATTGCCGTGCGGCGTGCCCGAGGGATCCGTGGGAGGAGAGCACCCGAGACTAGGGTGCGAGGTGCAGGGGTTCGCGCGCCCCGGCCGCGGCGTCTTCCTTGGCGCCGGGTCGCTGCGCGAGACCGCGCGCGACGGCGTCGAGGAGCTCCGCGTTCCGGAACGGCTTACGAAGAACGGCGAAGGCGCCCAGGCGCTCCGCGGCGGTGCCGAGGCTCGAGGCCGCGAGGCACGAGATGAGGACCACCGGCAGATCCTGGGCGAGGGCCCGGACCACCTCGAGGGCGACGAGCCCGTCGAGCCGGGCCAGGTGGAGGTCGAGCACGAGCAGGTCCGGCGACATCCGCATGACGGCGCTCACCGCTTCGATCCCGTCGGCGGCCAGCGCCGTGTCGTAGGCGGCGTCCCGGAGGACGCAGCTCAGCACGTTCCGGAGCTCGGGCTGGCTCTCCGCGATGAGGATGGCCGGGCGACGCGAATCGGGGTGCGCCACGACGCGTGCACAAGGCAGGAAGCGTGCCACGCCCGCCTCGAGCCGCCCGGGGAGGGGAAAGCGCCCGCCAGGCAAGGCGTTCGCGCCCCTGCCGCCGGCTGCCCGCCCCGAGCCCGCGGGGCCCGAATGGGAGTCCGGCACCCCAATCTATGGTCGGGAGCGGAGGCATGGGGTCCGGTAGCTCTTACGGGACTCCCCCTAGGTGTCAGTCGGAGTCATCCGGCGCCGACCACTGGAGCGCGTGGTGCCCGGCGGGGCCCGCTGCTGGACATCCAGCGCCGGGTACGGTAGGTTGAGGGTCCGCATGCGTCGGCCCGCGACATGGTAGGACGGTCCCTGGTCCAGCGCGGCGCGGCCGTGGCCGCCGCCGCGCTCCTGGTGGCGTGGGCGCCGGCACCGGAGGCCGCCGGGTTCTGGCTGCCGGCAGACATCGGCAGCAACGACCCCCAGGTGGTGCTGGCGATCGGCGACAGCATCACGGTCGGAGTCCTCGGCGACGGCGCCTGCGACACCGGCCACTGCCACGTCGCCGACCGGCCCTACCCGACGGTGCTTCTGAGCCTGCTGACGCCCCGGCATCCCGGACTCCGGATGCTCAACCACGGCCGGGGCGGCGAGACCACGGGTGACGGGGTCGGACGGCTCCGGGACCTCCTCATCCAGAACCGCCCCCTCTTCGTCCTCATCATGGAAGGGACCAACGACGCCAACGTCGGACGGGATCCCGGCGAGATCGTGGGTCATCTCCGGGAGATGGTCCGTCTCGTCAAGGCCAACTCTTCGATCCCGATCCTGGCGGCGATCGTGCCGAATTTCACCGATCCCGACGCGCAATCGATCACCGAGGCGGTCAACGCGCGCTTGCCGGAGATGGCTCAGGAAGAAGGGGTGCGCTTCGTCAACACCTTCGCCGCGATGAACGACCAGAGCCTCTTCGGCCCCCAGGACCTCCTTCACCCCAACCAGCGTGGCTACGAGGTGCTGGGCGCGGCGTGGGCGCAGGCGGTGAGCGACGCGATCGTCGCCTCACGCGCCCTGCTGGGGGGCGTCTCCGTGGCGGGCGGCCGTCTCAGCGGAGATCCGACGTCCTTCCAGGTGATCGCGGGCTCGGGCGCCGGGGGCTCGGCGCGCGTGCGGACGTTCCGCACCGACAACCGGCCCTTCGGCCCGACCTTCATGCCGTATCCCGCCGCGTTCCTCGGCGGCGTGCGGGTGGCCGCCTGCGATTTCGACCGTGATGGGCGCGACGAGATCGTGATGGGCGCGGCCCCGGGTGGCGGTCCACAGGTCCTCGTCTTCAAGCTGGGGGCCGACGGCCGGCCGATCAGCGTGCTGGCCAGCTTCTTCCCCTTTCCGCTCACGTTCACGGGCGGCGTCGCCGTCGCCTGCGGAGACCTCGACCGCGACGGGATTCCCGAGATCGTGGTGGCGGCCGGCCGGGGTGCCGCCCCGCAGGTGCGGGCGTTTCGCTACGTCCCGAGGGCGCCCGGCGGGGTGGTGGCGCTGCCCGTGAACTTCGCCCCGTTTCCGCTCTCGTTCCAGGGCGGGGCCACGGTGGCGGTCGCCGATCTGGACGGAGACCGCCGCGCCGAGATCATCGTGGGCGCGGGACCGGGCGGGCTTCCGCAGGTCCGGGTGTTCCGGTACGCGCCCGGTGCGGTGGGGGGTGTCGTGGACTACGGCCTGAGCTTCCTGGCCTACGTCCCCCAGTTCACGGGCGGCGTGTTCGTGGCCGCCGGGGACCTCGACGGCGACGGCCGGGCCGAGCTCGTGACCGGTGCCGGCCGCGGGGGCCTGCCCCGCGTGCGCGTCTTCGGCCGGGCGTCGAGCGGGCGGGTCACGGAGCGGGCCAGCTTCCTGGCGTATCCCCAGACGTTCCCGGGCGGCGTGTTCGTGGGAATCGCCGGGCAGCAGATCCTCACGGGCGCCGGCCCCGGCGGCTGGGCTCAGGTGCGCGGCTTCACCATGACCGGCGCGCCGACCGGGACGAGCTTCATCGCCTACTGAAAGAGGTGGCGCCGGCCGCGCCCGCGCTCGGCCGCGGGCGGATTCTCACCCGCAGCGCCGCTCGCGGGAGGTACCATAGACCGCATGCGATGGACCATCGGCACTCTCCTGATCGTGATGGCGCTGGCGGTCTCGAGCCGGGGCATGGCCGGCGCCGCTCGTGTCCGGGTCGAGGGCGGTCTGGTCTCGGCGTCGTTCGAGGCCGTGCCGGCCCCCGAGGCGCTCGACGCCATCCGGCGGGCCACCGGAGTGGAGCTCGTGCTCCCACCCGCGATCCGCGGCAAAACCCTGACGTTCAGCGCGGAGCAGCTTCCCCTCGAGCCCTTTTTGCGCCGCGTGCTCGACGCCCTGGACCTCGGGGGGTTTGCCCTCGTCTACGAGCCGAACGGCGACGCGGGGCGCCTGATCGTCGTCGGCCGAGGCGCGCGGGGCGCCGCCTCGGCGGTCACCTCACCGGCCGCGGCCGATCCCGATGTCGAGATCCCCCGGTACATCCCGGAGACGGAGGTACCCGTCTACATCCCGCCCGCGACGCCGCCGGTCTACATCCCGCCCGCGTCGGAGCCGGTCTACATCCCTCCGGACACCGAGCCGCAGTACATCCCCCCGTCAGAGTAGACCGGACCGCGGGGCGGCGTCGGGTCGTCGAGGACCCGCGTGCCCCGGGCGGGCACCGGCGCCCTCAGCGAGCCGGCCGGATCGTGAACGGGAACTCGCTCTCGACGACGTGGCCGTCGACGGACAGGACGCGGAACTTCACGCGGTAGGTTCCGGGCTCGAGCGGGGGCAACGAGACCGACAGCTTCGTCTGGTCATCGGGGCCGAGCCGCACGTCCTTGAGGTCGACCTGCTTGCCCTGGGGGTCCCAGACCGACACCCGGGAGAACCCGGGCTCGAGGCGCTCGTTGAACCAGAGCTGAACCCGGGCCGGAGGCCGGCTGAGGACGGCGCGGCGCGCGGGTGCCGACTTGAGCAGCTGCGCATGGCTCCATGCCGCGGTGGGCGAAACCAGGAGCCAGATGAGGACGCCGGTGGTGCCCAGCGCGCGAATCCTCACTCGGGTCTCGCCCTCCTCACCGACTCTTCGGCGCGCCGACGCCTCGCCCAGCTGCCGCGGGTCGGTGTTCCACTCCGAGCGCGCGGGCTTGCCCGCGCGACCCTTCGGTCTGGGAGGGGCCGTCGAGGCCCCCTCCCATGATCTAGTAGGCGAGGAAGCTCGTGCCCAGGGCGGCGCCGGCGCCGGTGAAGCCCCGGACCTGCGGGAGGCCCCCGGCGCCGGCGCCGGTGAAGATCCTGCCGCCCCCGACGGTCACGCGGACGCCGCCGGTGAAGTTCGCCGGGTAGGCGAAGAACGTCACCCCGTTGGCGACACCCCGGCCGCTGAAGACGCGGACGTTGGGACCGCCGCCGCTTCCGGCGCCCGTCACGATCTCGGCAACGCCATCGCCGGTCACGTCGCCGGCCGCGACGAAGACGCCGCCGGCGAAGCGGCTATCGTAGGCGAAGAAGTTGGCGGTGTTCACGAGCCCACCGCCGGCGAGCTTGAAGACGCGAACCTGTGGGCTCCCCCCGGGGCCGGCGCCGACGATGATCGAGGCGCGGTCGCTGCCGTCCACGTTCCCGGCCGCGACGCGGACGCCGCCGGTGAAGGCCTGGGCGAAGGCGAGGAATTCTCGGACGGGAACGACGCCGCCGGGGCTTCCGGGGGCGAGATGGAAGACCCGGACGTGGGGCCAGCCGCCCGCGTCGGCCCCCGTGATCAGATCGGGCACGCCGTCCCCGTCGACGTCGCCGCAGGCCACGTAGACGCCGCCTCTGAAGGTCGTCGTATAGGGGAAGAAGCTGGCCAGGACGGCGAGGCCGTCGGGGGTGCGCTTGAACACCTGGACGTGGGGGCCGCCCCCGGGGCCGGCGCCGGTCACGATTTCGGCTGCGCCGTCCCCGTCGAAGTCGCAGGCGGCGACCCGGACCCCGCCGGTAAAGCGGGCGTTATAGGCGAGGAAGCTCAGGCCGAAGTCCGAGTTGTCGGTGCCGAACGTGCGCACCAGCGGACCGCGTCCGAAGCCGGGGCCGGTGACGATCTCGGTGCCGCCCGCCCCGTCGAGGTCGGCCGCGGCCAGGAACACCCCTCCGGCGAAGGGCGTCTCGATCCGATAGACGATGCCGTCGAGGTGGTTGTTGATGTAGAGCTCGCCGCCTTCGTCCTCGCCGAAGGAGGTGCTGTGGAAGTCCACCCGGAGGAGCTCGGTGGCCGTCCAGCGGCCCTGGGCATCGGGGGTGGCGCCCCAGATCTGGCCCGTGCAGAGATCGGAGAAGAAGTAGATCCCGGTCAGGGCCGGGAACAGTCGGCCGCGGTACCGATACCCCCCATTGATCGAGCGCCCGCCGACCTCGCAGTGGCCGAGGTGGTGCGGCGCGGGAAGCTCGGCGCCCTTGAGGGGGACGTGGGCGTACTCGAGAATGGGCAGCTTGAAGGTGCCGTTGTTGCAGTTGGTGGGGGGCTGGAAGCACAGCGTCCCTTCCATCGGCCGCCAGCCGTAGTTCTCCCCGCCGCGGCTCGAGGCCGGCTGGAAATCCACCTCTTCCCGGCGGACTTCACCGACGTCGCCGATGAACATGTCGCCGGTCTGGCGGTCGAAGGTGAATCGCCACGGATTGCGGAGCCCCCAGGCCCAGATCTCCCCCCGCGCCCCCCGCGTCCCCACGAAGGGGTTGCTGGGCGGGATGGCGTAGGGGGAGCCGTGGTCCACGTCGATGCGCAGGATCTTGCCGTGGATGACTCCCAGGTTCTGGGCGTTGTTCGTTCGGTCGCCCGGCAGCCCGCCGTCCCCGATCGAGATGTAGAGGAAGCCGTCCCGGCCGAACTGGACCTGGCCACCCTGGTGGATGGTCGTGGGATTCGGAAGGTCGATGAGCGTCAGCGCCGAGGCGGGATCCGCCACGTTGGGGTCCCCGGCCGAGACGCGGTAGCGGGCGATGATGATGTGCCCGGCGGTGTTGACGTAGTGGACGTAGAAGAAGCCGGTGCTCGCGTAGCGCGGATGAAAGGCGACGCTGAAGAAGCCGCGGGTCCCGTCGATGAAGCCGACCTGGCCGCTGATGTCGAGGAAGGGCGTCGGCAGCACCCGGGTGCCGTCGAAGACGAGGATCTGCCCCCGGAGCCCGGAGATGAACAGCCGGCCGGAGCCGTCGCCGGCGTGGGTGATGGAGGCGGGAAGCGGGAGGCCGGAGGCGACCGCTTTGAGCGTGATCCCGGGAGGAGCGGCCGCGGCGTTCCCGGGGGTCGCGCCGAGCAGGAGAGCGCCGACGAGGAGGCCGAGACGCCAGAGGCGGGCACGCGGGCCCATCAGCGCCGTCCCGCCACCATCTTCCGCATCCCGGCCCGAATGGTACGCGTGATGGCGAGACCCGTCAAGGCAGAAGCCCCTCCGAGCGACACCCCCTCCGAGGCTTCCCTCAGATCGGTCGGCCGACGACCTGCAGGACGGCATCCGGGAACCAGTCGATCGCCGCCCGGGCATCGGCGAAGGCCTGGCCGCTGGCCAGCTCCTGATAGCGGTACCCCGCCGATTCCAGCCCTTCCAGCGTCCCCCGGGCGGCGACTTGTCCGTGGAGCTCGAGGATCAGGATGGGCCGGTGGCGCAGGAGCGTGTTCAGCATGCCCTTCACGGCGCTGACCTCACCGCCTTCGATGTCGAGCTTGATGACATCCGGGGGCCGGAGGGCCTGGGTCTCGATCAGATCGTCCAGGCTCGTCGTATCGACGTCGATGCCGTGCCCCGATTTCTGGCCGAAATACGGCGAGTCCTCGATGAGCCCCAGCCCGAGATTCGCGTAGTTGATGGTGAAGCGGGTGCTGCCGGGGCCCTTGGCGACGGCGACCGGCAGGATCTCGTAGTTCTCGACCTGGTTGAGCTCCATGTTGGCCCGCAGCAGGTAGACGCAGACGGGATTGGCCTCCACGCAGTAGACGTGCCCCCGCCGGCCGGCCAGGCGCGCGAACCGGACCGCGTACAGACCGACGTTCGACCCGATGTCGTACACGACGGCATTGCGCTTCACCAGGTGCGACGCCATCCGCATCAGGGTCTTGTCGTAGCCCGGCACCTGGAGGGCTTCCCACTGGCTCGTGAACCAGAGCTTCGTGTCGGCATCGACCTGGACGATCTGGGGGAAGAGGTTGAAGCGCCTCCCGGCGACCACCTCGAACGACGCTTCCGCCCAGCCGGCGCCGCCATCGGGCGTCCGCCAGCGGGCATACAGGACGTAGCGTCCCGGGGCTTCCGGATGGAAGCGGATGCCGTCCGAGACCCGCGGGCTCAGGCTGTGGAGGTAGTGGATGCCCTCGTGCTTCACGAAGAACTCGGCTTCGATGGGACCGGGATGCCCCGTGAGGGCGAACTCGCAGTAGTCCCCGAGCGGGACCTCGCGGGTCCGGGGCGAGACCGCTTCGAGCTGGATCATCGGTCACCCGGGGGGCGCCCGGAGCGGGACCCACCGGTGAAGGCCGCCGGCTTGGCCCCGACGAACATCGTGCGCACCAGCTTGGCGGTGTACCCGTCGTAGTGGTCGGCGATCCAGTCGTGCTGCTCGAAGACCGATTCGAAGCCGGCGCCGCGCAGGGCGAGCTGGAGCGCCCCCTTGGTGAGCCAGAACGACCGGTCGTTGGAATAGGCGGCCCACAGGTCCGTCTCGGGGTCGACGTGCCCGCGTCGGGGCACCTCGCGGAACCAGCGGCCTTCATACGTCCAGCCGGCCAGCTCCTTCCGCTCGAGGCCGCCGAGCCGGCCCACCGTCGGATCGAGCTGGGCCAGGTCGGTGTCGCGAAGGGGGGCGAAGTGGGTGTCGACGATCAGCACCCCGCGGGTGGCCTCGGCGATCTGCCGGAGCCAGGACACCGGCTCGTCCAGGTGGTACAGGATCCCCAGGGCCAGCACGACGTCGAAGGTCCCGAAGGCGTCCCGGCTGAACTCCTTGACATCGCCGCGGCTGAACTCCAGGTTGGGCAGCTCGAAGTGCTCGCGCAGGAGCTGGGCCTTCTCGAGGTTGCGCTTCCGCGCCTCGATGCCGAGGACGTTCGCCCCCCGCTGAGCCAGCGCCAGCGAAAAGCCTCCTTCCAGGCATGCCAGGTCGGCCACGCGCAAGCCCGTGAGGTCGCCGTGGTACAAGAGCGACAGCGTGCGCAGCACGGCGTACAGCCGGAAGTCTCCCGACAGGAAGTCGGGCTTGCCCGGCATGGTGGTGACGGCGTCGCTCAGGCGGATGTTGTAGGCGGTCCAGGGGTCCTTGGCGATCCGCTCGTGCAACGTCGCATCCGGCAATGACATCGGCACCCTCCTGGGTCGCGGGACACACGCGATCAACGAGAACCAAAGTAGTCCGAATCCCCGCGAGACGCAAGGAAAAGTCCGGCGAGGCACGGCGGGTTTTGCTACACTCGCAGCGGCGTGGCCGGGACGGTGTCCGTCGGGATCGTCACCTACAACAGCGCTTCCTGCATCGGCCGCTGCCTCGAGTCCGTCCACGCCCAATCCGTCCACCCCGTCGAGATCGTCGTGTGGGACAACGGCTCGGTCGACGGATCCGCCGCCCTGGCGGAGGCCGCCGGCGGCCGGGTGGTCGCCGCCGGCCGCAACCTCGGCTTCGCCGCGGCCGCCAACGAGCTGGTGCGGAGGACCACGGCCCCCTACCTGCTCCTGCTCAATCCGGATGCGTACCCCTGTCCCCGGTACGCCGAGGCGCTCGCCCGCGTCGCCGACGCCGATCCGCGGATCGGCAGCGTGACCGGCAAGCTCCTTCGGGAGACCGCCGACGGTGGCCCACCGATCCTCGATTCCACGGGACACGAGCTCTACCGGAACCGCTGGGCGCTGAACCGCGGACAGGATCAGCGCGACCGGGGTCAGTACGACGACCCGCAGGAGGTCTTCGGAGTCTGTGGCGCCGCCGCGCTGTACCGGCGCGCCATGCTCGACGACGTGCGGATCGGCGAGCACTACTTCGATCCCGCCTTCTTCGCGTACCTGGAGGACGTCGACCTGGACTGGCGGGCGCGCCTCCGGGGCTGGAAGGCGTACTACGTCCCCTCGGTCGTCGCCGTCCACGAGCGGGGGCACAAGGGGAAGCGCCGGATGAAGAGCCCGGCCGTCCTCCGGCACTCGTTGAAGAACCGGTACCTCATGATGCTCCGGAACGACCGGCCCGCGGACGTCGCCCGCGATCTGCCGGCCATTCTCGGGATGGAGGTGCTGCGCTTCGCCGACTTCGCGCTCAGCCACCCGAGCGCCCTGCTCGGGTATCTGGACCTCTTGCCCCTCATCCCTCGAGCGCTGGCCGCGCGCCGCCAGATCCAGAGTCGGCGCACCGCCGCCGCGGCCGAGCTGCGGGCCTGGCTGCGCCCCTACCCGTATCGGCAGAAGCTGCGCGCCGTCCTCCGGACCCGCCGAGCTTAGGTGGCTGTCGGAGTAATCTCGCGCCCACGGCTCGCCGAGCCGCCGCGGGTCGGTGTTCCACTCCGAGCGCGGGCTTCGCCCGCGCAACTTTTCCTGGGGGAGGTCTCGGAGGGGGCCGCCGAGGCCCCCTCCGAATAAATATCAGAGGACCAGCCGCCGGGCGCGCTCGCGCAGCCGCCGGTAGCGGGCGAGCCACTCGTCCCGCCCGGCGCGCCGGAGCCGCCCTTGCAGGGCTCGGTCGGCGCCCCGGAGGAGGGCGACCAGCGGCCCCCGGAGGACGATCCGGGCCAGCCGCGAGCGGGGGGACCCGGTGGCCCCCGGCGCCTGGCGGCGGAGCTCGGCGTCGAGCCCCGCGCCCGGCAGGTGCTGGCGGAGCTGGGCGTCGAGCTCCTGGGCGCGCGCGGCGAGGGTCGTCGCGACGTCACTGATCAGCCCCAGCGGACCGGCCTGGAGCTTGTCGATGTCCTGCGCGTTGGCCGTGAAGAACGCGAGCTTCATGAGGCAGCTCAGCAGGGCCTTGGCGGTCTCGACCTTCTCCTTGTCCTCGACGTCGCGGTACCATTCCTGGATCTTGCCCCGGGCCCGCTCGACGGCGAACAGGATCGCGAACAGACGGTGAAGCGTCTGGCGCAGCGTGTCGCGCGAGAACCCAGCCGCCAGACCGCCGTCGACGAGCGCCGAATCCAGCGTGAGGAGCTCTTCGAGCGATCCCTCGAGGACCCGGAGGAGCTCATCGGTGTGGGCGTCCAGGGCCTTCACCCGCTTCACCGGATCCGCCTGGGTCGAGAGCGTCTCGACCGCGTCCGTCCAGTCCGCGATCCACCGCACGTGAAGGATGGGATCGAGCTCCGGGTGCTTCCGGTAGAAGACGACCCCCATCTGACCGACGGAGTACTCGCGCCGGATGAAGGCGGCCAGATCCATCCAGTGATCGTGATAGGCCCGGGCGTCCTTCTGGTAGTGGATCGTCAGGCCCCGTCCTTCGAGCCGGTAGGCGAACTCGGTGTCCTCGTACCCGTAGGTGCGAAAACAGGGATCGAACCGGATCCCCGCCTGGAGGGCGTCGAGGAGGAAGCGCCGCTTGAGCGAGATGTTGCTCGTGTAGAAGAAGCGATAGTCGAGCGAGGGCAGGTCGTCCAGGTATCGGTAGCCGAACTGGTGGCCGCCCTCGCCGCACACGTAGTCCATGACCGGGGTCGGCGTGAGCCAGGGAGCCCAGTCGATGTGTCCCAGCACGGCTGCGCCGGGCTCGGGGCGCCGGGCATGGGCCAGGAGGTGCGCTTCGAGCAGCCGTTCGTCGGCGATGATGTCGTCGCCGATGAACAGCACGAGCTCTCCCTGGCAGCTCGGCACGCCGGCGTTTCGGGCCGCCCCCTGCCCCTGATTCGTCTGGCACTGGTACGTGAGCCGGAAGGGAAAGGTCTCGGCAGCCAGGGCGGCCTCCGTCCCGTCGGTGGAGCCGTCGTCGACCACCACGACCTCGAACTCCTGGGGGAGGATGGACTGCTTCTCGAGCGCCCGCAGGCACTCGAGGAGGATCTCTTTGCGGTTGTAGCTCGGGATCAGGACGCTCACCCGGCAGCCGAGCCAGTAGGGCGACGTCTCCTCGTGGCTGGCCGGGACGTCCCCGGCGAGGCCCCGCGCCGGCGCCGGCTGGTCGGCCTTGAGGCGATCGACGATCCGGACGAGGCGGCGGGCACTCTCCTCCCAGCTGAAGCGATCGATCACGTCGCGGCGCCCCTGCTCGCCCACCGCCCGGGCCGCAGCGGGGTCCTCGAACACCGCGCGAAGCTGCCGCGCGAGGTCGGCCCGGTCGGGCTCGGCCCAGAGCGGCTCGTTGGTCAGACGGAGCTCACGGGCATCGAGGCAGTCGCCGAGCGGGACGAGGGTAAAGGCGACCGGGAAGCAGCTGGCGGGCGCGCAAAAGTCGCGTGGTCCGCCGAAGAGCGGGGTGATGACCGGCAGCCCGCAGGCCAGGGCGTCCAGGATCTTCATCCCGAACCCCTCCCCCCGATGCGCCGAGACGAAGGCGTCGGAGCTCCGGTAGAGCTCGATCAGCGCGCGCTTGGAGGTGAACGCCGGCCGGTACTCGACGGCGGCCCGATCGCCGCCCCGGCCGAGGAGATCGCCGAGAGTCGGATCGGCGGCCCCCACGCCATAGTCCCGCACCGTGAGGACGACCGGGTCCCGGGGGCCGAAGGCCTCCCAGTAGGCCTCCAGCAGACGCGCCGTCCCGTACCGGGCGAGGTCGTGCGAGTTGGTCACGGTCAGGAACCGGAACCGCTCCCGCCCCCGGGTGTCCGGGGCCACCTGGTGCACCTCCCGCGCGTACCCCAGCGGCAGGATGTCGCAGTCGGCGGCCGGCACCCCGACCTGCTCCAGCACCTCCTGACAGAAGCGGGTCAGCGGCAGCTTGTGGCTGTGCGTCTGGCGCAGACACTGGAGCCAGTAGTCCCAGGGCTGGGACCCCGGCTGGCCGAACCGGTAGTTGATCACGAAGAACTCGAGGTTGAGCCGTCCTCTCAGGGGCCGCGAGAGGTGCCGTGGCCAGAAGTGCGACCACTTGAGGTGGGTCCCGTCGGGGTGAGGCCGATCGACCATGAGGCCTTCGAGCTCGCGCCGGACGTCGCGGCCGAGCGTGTCGGCCAGCGCTCCGCGCGTCAGGTGGACCGGCACCCCCAGATGCTTGAGGGCCAGCGCCAGGTCGGCGACCGCCCAGGCCAGCGCCCCCCCCTGGGAGAGGTCGTCCAGGAAGTAGAGCGCGTCCGCGCCGCCGGTCGACGCCGCGCGACTCCGCTGGGCGGCGCTGGCCTGCTGGATGTCGGGGAGGTCGCGCTGGAAGTAGTCCCCCTCGTCGGCGCGGAGGCGGGTGCCCCACTTGGAGGCGAAGTAGGCGGCGTTCTGGTCGTCGTCGGCCGTTCGGCCGGCCGTGATCTGACCGTAGTGAAAGATGTGCGCCGCCGTGCAGCAGACGACCTTCCGCCCCCGCTGTCGCACCGCCGCGCAGAGGTCGACGTCCTCGTAGCCGTTGACGTACCGCTCGTCGAAGCCCCCCACCGCCTCGAAGAGTGGCCGGCCGATCAGCAAGC
Source organism: Candidatus Methylomirabilota bacterium (assembly GCA_036005065.1). Classification (NCBI taxonomy): domain Bacteria; phylum Methylomirabilota (SeqCode); species Candidatus Methylomirabilota bacterium. The sequence continues at coordinate 18,000 of DASYQW010000146.1, forward strand.
AGGCGCCGGTGACGGCCTGGTACTCGCGCTGCTTGTTGACGTGAGGCAGGCGGGCGTCGGCGTGCGGGTAGAGGTGCTGGGGCACGCCGCCGGCCGTGAAGACGATGCCGGTATGGTGGATCGTGTTGGTGTAGGGGAAGAGCTGCTGGATGCCGACGATGCCGATGGCGGCGTCGGACTCGGCGAGCCCGACCATCTCTTCGAGCCACCGCGGCTGGACGAGCGTGTCGTTGTTGAGAAAGAGGAGGTACCGTCCCCGCGCCAGGCGGGCCCCGATGTTGTTGCCCCTGGCGAAGCCGAGGTTCTCCCCATTGCGGTGATAGACGACCGGGACCGGCCAGGCATGGTCGCCGCCGAAGTACTCGGGGGTCCCGTCACTCGACCCGTTGTCGACGACGATGACCTCGTAGGAGTGAGCCGACCCCGTGTGACGCCAGAGACGGTCGAGGCACTGGCGCGTGAACGCCAGCTTCTGGAAGACCGGAATGACGATCGAGACGTCGGGGCCTCGCTGGACGGGCGCGCTCGCCGCCATCAGAGGACGTCCACGAAGGCCCGCTGCGAGCGCCGGAAGAACCAGTGACCCAGGACGAACGCGGTGATCGCCATGGCGGCCAGGGCGACCACCTGGGACACGGCCGGGAGCCGCTGGTCCAGCAGGAGGTCACGGTAGGCCTGCACGACGTAGTACATCGGGTTCAGATCGAGGAGCCACCGGAGGTGCGCCGGCATCATCTCGGGGGGATAGAAGATCGGGGTCAGGAACATCCACAAGGTCATGGCGAGCCCCAGGAGCTGGGCCACGTCGCGGAGGAACACGTTGAGGCTGGCCAGGAGCCACCCCAGCCCCATGGTGAACAGGAACTGCAGGACGACGATGGGAGGGAGCAGGAGCAGCGACCAGCCCAGGCCCCGATCGAAGAGGCCGATGGCGGCCAGGAAAATGGCCAGGCCGACCGACTCCATCACGAGAGCCGAGACGACGACGTAGGCCGGCAGGATCTCGGACGGGAACACCACCTTCTTGATGAGGTGGGCGTGGTCCAGGATGACCGACGCCGAGCGCGTCACACCCTCGGCGAAGGCGATCCACGGCAGCATCCCGCAGAACAGGTAGGCCGCGAAGCTGGCGGTCGAGCCGCTCCCGCCCAGGCGGATCTTCAGGATGTAGGAGAAGACGAAGGTGTACAGGAGGAGCAGGGCCAGGGGCTGGATGACCGCCCACGAGAGCCCCATCACGGAGGTGACGTAGCGACCCTGGATGTCCCGCCGCACGAAGGCCTCGATCGTGTTCCGGTGGACCACGAGGACCCGGAACGGCGAGATCAGAAGACGTCCGAGGGTCGAAGCCACCGAGCGTAGGGTACCACGCGGGAGGCGCTCCGGGCGACAGGCGCCGGCTCCGCGGAGGAATCGCTCTCTTGGTGGTGGTGGTGGTGATCGGGGGGCGGATCGCGGCCGGACGTGCTCAAGCGTCACCCGGGCGCATGGGTTTTCACCGCCGTCCCGGGGCGGGATTCGCGGCCCGCCAGTCAGCCCCGGGGCCGCCGTTCGGTCCGAGAACCGCGCGAGTTCGCTCGCGTTCGCTTTTTCGCCGGGCGCTGTCGCAAAGAGACGAGAGGGCGGCACCCGGTCTGGCACGATGCTTGCCTCACCCGGGGATCTGGTATGATTCAGCGCTCCGGGAGGCATCGGTGTCAATGAAGGTCGGGCGATGGGCTTCGTTGTGGGCAGGGGCGTCACTCCTCTTCCTTCTCCTCTTGCGCCCGCCGGCCGTGGACGCGGCGGTCACCGTTCCCAGCACTCAGTTCCCGACGATCCAGTCGGCGATCAGCGCGGTCGTCGGCGGCGCGCTTCCCAACGGGTCCCTGATCACCGTCAAGCCCGGGACCTACCGCGAGACCCTGGCGGCCAACAACACGGCCAAGTCGTTCACGGTCCGCGGCGCCGGGCCGACCCTGACCCGGATCACCGCGGCCGGCCTGGGGCAGTCGATCCTGTCGATGACGAACGCGACCGGCGCCGTCCGCTTCGAGGCCCTTTCGCTGATGGGCACGGGCGTCAGCGGCCCGCGGGGCGGCGGCTTCACCCTCGTGCGGGCCTCGCCGACCTTCGCCAACTGCCTCATCGAAGGGAATGCGGCGCCCGATGGCGGCGGCGGCATCCTGTTCGCCTCGAACGCACGTTTCGAGAGCTGCATCATCCGGAACAACCGGGCCTCGCGCTTCGCGGGCGGCGTGCTCATGGTAGCCGGGTCGCGCCCGACCTTTCTGATGACCACGATCGCTGGCAACCAGTCCGGCGTGGCGTCCAGCGTCGGCAGCGGCGGGGGCATCCACGCCAACGACAGCTCCCCGACCTTCATCGGCTCCTCCATCACCGGGAATCAGTCCCGGTTCGCGGCCGGGGGCATCTTCGTCCTCGGACGGTTCGGCTCGCCGAACGGGCCGGCGACGCTGGTGATGCAGGACTCGGTGGTGGCGAACAACACCACGAGCCGCTTCAGCCCGAGCAGCAATCCGGCCGAGGGCGGGGGCATCCATATCGAGGACAACGCGATCGCCCGGCTGACGCGGGTCGCGATTCGCGGAAACGCGGCGAACACCGGCGGCGGGCTGAATAGCTTCCGGGGACGCTACGAGGTCACCGGCTCGATGATCGAGTCGAACCAGGCGCTCGACCCCCAGGCGGTCGGCGGGGCCGGCGGCGGCGCGCTCGTGATCGGCGCCCTCGTCCTCACGGACTCGGTGGTCCGCAACAACGTCGCGCGGACCGCCGGGGGGGTGGCGGCGGCGGGCCAACCGTCCTGTGGCAGCGGCGGGACCTGCGCGACCCTGGTGATGTCGGATTCCCTGGTGGACGGCAACGTGTCCACGCGGCTGGGGGGTGGCGTCCACGTGGCCCGGGGCACGGGCACGATCCAGCGGAGCCAGGTGTTCCGGAACCGGGTCAATGGCGTTGGCGCGTTCGGGGGCGGCGTCTTCAGCGCGAATGCCAACGTCTCGATCACCGACAGCGCGATCGCCGACAACAGCGCGAGCGCGCTCGGCGGTGGCGTCTTCGTGGACAAGTCGGTCGTCAACATCACCCACTCGGTGATCTACCGGAACTCGGCCACCACGTTCGGCGGCGGCCTGTTCGTCAACGGCGGAAGTCCGGCCTCGACGGGCACGGTGCAGCAGAGCATCCTCGCCGACAACACGAACTTCCAGATCCACGAGGCCGTCTGCGCGCCCGCGACCGCGCCGTTCCTGACCTACCTCGGCAACACGATCGTCAACCAGGTGGCCTCCGACCTGTACCGGACGACCTGCTACCCGCCGCTGCCGATCACCAGCATCGGGGCCTTCAACGCGCTGCCCCGGTCGGACGGGAACAACTCCGACCCGCCCGTCTTCGCGTCGTTCACGGCGACGCCGGCCCTGAGCCCGAGCGTCCTGGCCTGGACCGTGGCCCGGGCCACCACCGTCAGCATCTCAGGGGTGGGTCAGGTCAGCGCGCCGACCGGAAGTCAGGACGTCTCGCCGCCCTGCACGACGTCCTACGTGCTCACGGCCGATACCTTGAACGGCTCGCTCACCGCGACGGTCCACCAGCGGCGCTGCTAGTAAATGGGAGGGGGCCTCGACGGCCCCCTCCCAAACCTCCGTGCGCCGGGCATGGCGCGTCGCATCGGATGAGACCGGTGCGAGAACCGGAAGGCGAAAGCCGACCGGAAAGTGACCAGGAGGTGCAAGTCCTCTGGAGACCCTGGTGACGGGAACTCCTAGCCGACCGGCCACT
>DASYQW010000147.1 GCA_036005065.1 Candidatus Methylomirabilota bacterium
GGCCGAGCAGGCGCGAGCGGCCGCCGAGCGCGCTCGAGATGACGCCGAGCAGGCGCGCCGGGCCGCCGAGGCGGCGCGGGAGGCCGCGATCCTGGCGGTCGAGGAGCTGCGCCGCGCGACCGCCGAGCAGTGGAAGGTGACCGAGGAGGTCACCCGGTCGGCGCGCGAGATGCTCGAGGCCGCCGAGGAAATGCTACGGGTCGCGTCGCCGCGGCCGGGCTCCGTCGTCCGCCGGATTGACCGGTCCCGCGTGCCTCCCGTACGGTAGAGCCATGCGGAACCTCTGGGACGACATCGTGGTAGTCGAGACCATGCGGGGGGTCGGGAGCCGCCTGGCCGCCTTGGTCCCGAACGTCCTGACCATGCTCATCCTGCTGGTGCTGGGGCTGATCTTTGGCGGGGTGGCGCGGGCGCTGGTGGTGCGCCTCCTCCGGGCGGTCCGGTTCTCGGCCCGCTGCGAGCGCTGGGGCGTCCAGCAGGCGCTCGCGCGGGCGGCCATCATCCGCGAGCCGGACCGCCTGGCGGGGTCGCTCGTCTTCTGGGGGATCTTCCTCGTCTTCGCGATGATGGGGATCGACGCCCTCCAGCTCCCCGGGATGCACGGGGCGACCTCGCTGGTCGTGCAGCTCATCCCCAACGTCCTGGCCGCGGCCCTCATGCTGGTCGTCGGCTGGCTCCTCGCGAACTTCCTCGCCAACGCGGTGCTGATCGGCTCCGTGAACGCGCGGATCGCCGAGGCCCGCCTGCTCGCCCGCGCCGTGCGGTGGGCGGTGCTCGCCTTCACGCTGGCCGCCGTCCTGACCCAGCTCGGGATCGGGCGCGAGATGGTGATGCTCGCCTTCGGCCTCGTGTTCGGGGGCATCGTCCTCGCCTTTGCCCTCGCCTTCGGGCTCGGGGCGAGGCACCTCGCCCGCGACCTCCTCGAGCGCCGGTTCCGCCACCGGGAGCAGGCCCCCGACGACGAGATCGCCCATCTTTGAAGCCCGCGCTCGGAGTGCTTCGCCCGCGCAACCTCCTGGGGGGAGGTTCGGAAGGGGGGCGAAGCCCCCCTCCGAGTCAGACCAGGGGCGCGCGCCCGGATGACGCGCGGTTGGCGTAACGCCGTAACGAGAAGAGAGCGACGGCGGTCAGGAGCGGGGGAGGGCGAGGTCGGCCTGGCGCGCGACCTCCCCGCGGCGGCGCGGCTCTTCGGCCGCCGCCCGGGTCCAGAGGGTCCAGAGGTCGAGGGGCGAGCCGTTTCGCGCGGCGCAGCTCACGAGCTTCCGGACGAGCCGCACCGGGTCGCCGACGAGCATGCGCCGCCTGGCCGCCTTGACGCGCGCGCGCAGCGCCGCGTCGTCGGCCCGCTTCGCCTCGCGCCACGCCTCTTCCAGGTGCGCGACGAACGTGATCCCCTGGTCCACCAGGCCGGCCAGGTAGCGGTTCCACGCCGCGGGGCTCTCGAAGCGGCGGCACGGGCCGTAGACGTCGGGCGCCAGCGCCTCCCGGAGCGCCTCCGCGCGGGCGAGGTGGAAGGCGAGCCGCGCCTCGGCGCGCCGCGCCGCGGAGCCCTCCGGCGCGGCGGGCCCCTCGGCCGCGGCGCTCGGGAGGGCGAGCGCAAGGCCGGCCACCAGCGAGAGCGCCGCGACCCCGGCGGCGGGAACACGCCACATGACCGCCATCGTACCCCATAGACGAGGCCGGCCGCGGGGCGCTTCGCCCGCGGCCCGGGGTCACTGATGCCCCGGCGCGCCCGGGTCGAGCGGGACAGCCTGGGGGTGCGGGCGGTCCCCGCCGACGCCCGCCACGGGATCTTCACCGAGCGCGCGCGCGAGACCTTCGCGCTCTCGGGCCTCCGCCCGCATCCCGACTACATCCGGGCCCTGGGACTCATCAAGCTCGCCGCGGCCCGGGCGAACCGCCGCCTCGGCCTGCTGCCCGCCCGGCTCGCGCGCGCGATCGAGCGGGCCGCCCAGCGCGTCGCCGCCAACGCGCTCGATCACGCCTTCGTCCTCGACGTCTTCCAGGCGGGAGCCGGCACGCCCCACCACATGAACGCCAACGAGGTCATCGCCAACCTGGCCAATCAGATGCTGGGCGGGCGCCGGGGGACGTACGCGCCCGTGCATCCCAACGACCACGTGAACCTCGGGCAGTCCTCGAACGACGTGACGCCGACGGCGGCGCGCCTCTGCGCCCTGGCGCGGTCGCGCGCGCTGGCCGCCGAGGTCCGCGCGCTCGAGGGCGCCTGGCGCCGGCTGGCCCGCGCCCATCGGACCACCGTCAAGCCCGGGCGCACGCACCTCCAGGACGCGGTGCCCATCACCTACGGCCAGGTGTTCCTCGGCTACGCCGAGGCGCTGGCCGCCGACCGGGCGCGCCTCGAGACGGCCCGCGACGACCTCCGGGTGATCGGGCTCGGCGGCACCGCGGTCGGCACGGGCATCACCGCCCACCCGCGGTTCGCCGCCCTCGTCACGCGCGAGCTGGCGCGGCTCGCCGGCGAGCGGCTGCGGGTCGCCCCGTCCCGGGTGGCGACCACCTGGAGCATGACCGCGCTGGCCTTCGCCTCGAGCGCGGCCCGCGGGCTGGCGGTCGACCTCGCCAAGATCTGCCGGGACCTCCGGCTGCTCGCCTCCGGCCCGCACACCGGGCTCGGCGAGCTCGCGCTGCCCGCCGTCGAGCCGGGCTCGTCCATCATGCCCGGCAAGGTGAACCCCTCGGTCCCCGAGGCGGTGGAGATGGTGTGCTACCAGGTCTGCGGCAACGACGCCGCCATCACCCACGGCGCCATCGCGGGCGAGCTCGAGCTGAACGTCATGACCCCGCTGATCGCCTTCAACCTCTGGTGGAGCCTCGATCTCCTGGTGCGGGCCGTCCGGCTCCTCCGCGAGAAGTGTGTCGAGGGCCTTCGGGTCGACCGGGCGCGGGTCCGCGACCTGACGGAGCGGAGCCTGGTGCTGGGGACCGCCCTCTCCCCGTACCTCGGCTACGCCGTGGTCGCCGAGCTGGTGAAGGAGGCGCTGGCCCGCGGGCGCTCGCTGCGCGAGGTGGTCCGCGCCCACGGGCTGATCCCCGACCGCGTGCTGGACCGGCTGCTGGACCCGCTGAGCGTCACCCGGCCCACGCGAAGTGACCCGGCCCTGGCCGCCGCGATCCGGCGACGGCCGGCCTACGCCGCCTACCGCCGCCGCGTGGGGCTGTCGCCGGCTTGACCCAAAACTCCGCGTCGAAACACGGCATTCCCGGCGTCCGGCCGTTGGGAGTATGATAGGAGCGTCCATGCGGCGCGTCATCGTCTGCCCCACGGACTTTCTCTTCCAGCTCCTCCACGGCGCCAACGCCCAGTGTCCGCCGCATCACTGCGAGGCCGCCACCTTCATCGTCGCCGACCAGAAGGCCCGTCACCGCCTGGCCCGGCGGGGGGTCTCGGCCCTGGCCGGCGCCCTCGACGACCCGAAGATCTACCGGCGGGCGCAGCTCCAGCCGGGCGACCTGGTCATCCTGATGAGCGCCCCCGATTCCCCCGAGGCCATCCTCGACGCCATCCTCGACGCGGCGCCGGGCGTCCCGGTCCTGCTCGTCCACCAGGGTGCGGAGGCGCCCGTCCTGCCCCGCTACCCGACCGTCACGGCGCTCATGCTGCCGCGCCTCGTCCGCGAGGGCCTCCGGCCGGAGATGGACCGCGCGTGCGTGCGCGTCAAGGTCGAGCGCATCCGCGAGGTGCTGGCCGGCAAGGAGCGGATCGGCATCCTCCTCCAGGACGACCCCGACCCGGATGCTCTGGCCAGCGGGCTCGGGCTCCGGGCCCTCCTCGGCCGGACCAAGGCGTCGGCGCCGCTCCTGACGTTCGGCCGCATCACGCGGCCCGAGAACGTCGCGATGGTCATGGCCCTCGAGATCGAGGTGGAGCACGTCACGGTCGCCGACCTCGCCCGCTTCGACGCGCTCGCCATGGTGGACGTCCAGCCCGCCTTCTGCGAGGAGACGCTGCCGGAGATCGCCCTCGTGATCGACCACCATCCGGAAGCCAAGCGCTACCGCGCGGCGTTCCGGGACATCCGGCCCTCCTACGGCGCGACGGCCACGATCCTCACCGAGTACCTCCGGGCGGCCGAGGTGAAGATCACCGAGCGGGTGGCCACCGCGCTCTTCTACGGGATCAAGTCGGACACCCTCCACCTCGAGCGCGGCGGCATCCGGGCGGACATGGAGGCCTTCGCCTTCCTGTACGAGCTGGCCAACCACAACGTGCTCCGCCGCATCGAGCGGCCCGAGCTGCCGCTGGACGCGCTGGATGCCCTGGGCGACGCGCTGGTCCACCGGACGATCATCCACAATGCCCTCTTCGCCCATCTGGGGCCGGTCAGCCGGCCGGACCTCATCCCGCAGTTCGCCGACCTGTGCCTCCAGGTAGCCGGGATCGAGTGGTCGGTCGTGTCGGGGCTGACGGGCGACGAGCTCCACATCTCGGTCCGCAACGTGGGCTACGTCCGGGCGGCCGGCGAGGGGGGGGAGGACGCCTTCGGCGGCCTCGGCTCGGCCGGCGGTCACCGCACCGCCGCCAAGGCGGTGATCCCGCTCCGGGAATGGGAGGCTCGCGTCGGCCCGCTCGACGCGGCCGCGGTCCGGCGAGCCATCGTCGCTCGCTTCGTCCACGCCCTGGACGGCGCGGCGCCGGTGCGGCCAAGCTCCTAGAGAACTCGGCCCCAGGCAAGCCATGGTGACTGGGATATGCCCTTAGGGGCTGTCCCGAACCCCCCCGGAAATGCTATGGTGAGTGAGTTGTCGGCCGATCCTCTCTGAGGTACGCGAACTCGTGTCAGGTGGGCCGGGTGGTGTCCGCGTCTACCGGTGGAGGGACAGGGGAAGTATGAGTCAGCAGATTCGCGTCGTGGCTCTCGCGCTCGGCTTCCTGGCGTCGCTGACCGTCGTCGTCCCGGCGTGGGCAGCGCCGGGCTGCCTGACCCTCGGGCAAGAGCGCCGCCCGCCCCCCCAGGCCGCGGCTCGGCCCTACCAGCCCGTCAACGGCACCGGTGGCTTCTCGGTCTTCGGGGCGAACACGCTGCCGGCCGGGGGGTTCTCGATCGGGATCGGCTACCTCGGCGAGGATGCGGTCTGCCAGCAAGAAGACGGGCTCTTCGACCTCAACACGCTGTGGGTGCCCCTCGCCTACGGCATCACCGATCGCCTGCAGGTCGGCGTGGACCTCCCGTACACGTGGTACGAAGCCGATCGCGCGGGCACCAGCGGCTCGAGCCTCGACGACATCAACTTCGGCACGGTCTATCGGTTCCTCGACGAGGCGCCGGGGCGTCCCGCGCTCGCCGTCGTCGGCTTCGCCGCCGCGCCGACGGGCGAGCGCAAGCACGGAATCGGCCGGAACGAGTGGGATGTCGGCGGGAAGCTCGCGCTCAGCAAGACGCTGCCCGGCGGCCTGCTCGGCCACGCCAACATCGGCTACACCTACGTCGGCCGGGGGTCGGTGGACCAGGACGACGAGTTCACCTCCGGGGTGGCACTCGAGAAGCCGCTCGGCAAGCACTTCTCGGTGGTCGCCGAAGGGCTGGCGAACACGAATCGGCGCACGGGCGCCGAACGGAACGGCGACTGGGTCGCCGAGGCGCGGGCGGGCTTCCGCGTGCGGTTCGCCGGATTCCTCCTGAGCCTGGCCGGGCGAAAGGGTCTCACGAACGACGCTCCGGATTGGGGCGTCTTCGCGCTGCTCACCTACAACTACGAGCCGGCCCGCGCCGTGGCCGCCGCCCCCGGTCCCGTGGCCGCTCCGCCGGGCGCCCCCGGCGCCCCCGGGGCTCCCGCCGCGCCCGGCGCCCCCGCGGCGCCCGGCGCCCCCGGGGCTCCCGCCGCGCCCGGCGCCCCCGCGGCGCCCGGAGCGCCGGCGGCCCCT
>DASYQW010000148.1 GCA_036005065.1 Candidatus Methylomirabilota bacterium
AGCTGGCGTACATCCCGTCGCCGTACCACGAGCAGACCGTCAACTTCACCGTGTCCATCGGCGGTCAGTAGGCCCGAGCGAGGTGGCTCCCCCGGGGAGCCACCTCTCGCTCACGCCCGGGGGCCCGAAGGGACGGCCTGCCCTCTCCCCCGATCGGGGGAGAGGGTCAGAGAGGCTCATGGCCCACCCATTTCTTGCCGATCAGGGCTAACTCCCAACGTGAAAGCAACCGGCGTGGCCGTAGACACCGGATGCTCCGCTGGGAGCGGGCCCCGGCGCCACCCCCGCCTCCTCGAAAGCCATGCCTCGCGTGGCGAGCTGAGCCGCGTCGCGCCGGCGCCCGGGATGAGCCGAAGGTGGGCGGCCACCCGTGCGCTTCGCGGCGTGCCTTGGGGGTACACTGGGGGTGCATTCACGCCTCCTGCCCCCGCCGGAGAGGGACCTGCTCGGGGAGCCAGAGGGGTGTGGCACAGGAGGTTGTGCCCATGTCGGCACCCCGACCGACCGTAGGCCTCGGTCGACCCGAGCGCCCCGGCGAGGCCTCGCTCCGTCCAGCACCGACACTCCTGGGGGGCGAGCCGCCGAGGCCATCCCGGCCGCGGCCGCCCGCGCGTCTCATCGACCGGCAACTGCTTTCCGTGCTACGACGCTATCTCGGCGACGCTCCGGTGGCCCTGCAGGTCGGCGCCAGCCTCGGGAGCCGGCCACCGCTCGGTCGTCCCATTGCGACGATCGCCATCCGGGATCGCCGGACGGTGCTCGAACTGCTCCGCCGACCGGAGCTGGCTTTTGGCGAGGCCTACATGTCGGGCCGCCTGGACGTGGAGGGCGATCTGGTAGGCGCGCTCGAGGCCGTGTATCGCGTGCAGGCTGACGAGGCTGGCCTCCCCCGTGCGGCCCGTGCCGCCCGAACGTGGACCGCGCGAGCGCTCAGCCGGCTGGCCCGGCGACATGGCCGGCGGGCGGCGAGGCACAACATCCATCGTCACTACGATCTCGGGAACGACTTCTATCGACTGTGGCTCGATCGCGAGATGGTCTACACGTGCGCCTACTTCCCGTCCCCTGACGCCAGCCTCGAAGAAGCGCAGCTCGCCAAGATGGAGTACGTGTGCCGGAAGCTAGGGCTGCGAGGGGGCGATCAGGTGGTGGAGGCGGGATCCGGCTGGGGGGCCCTGGCGCTCTACATGGCCCGGAAGTACGGGGTCCGCGTGAGGGCCTTCAACATCTCCCGCGAGCAGATCTCCTTCGCCCGCGAGCGGGCCCGGGCCGAGCAGCTCTCGGACCGGGTCGAGTTCATCGAAGACGACTACCGCAGCATCACCGGCTCGTTCGACGTGTTCGTATCGGTCGGCATGCTCGAACACGTCGGACTCGAGTGCTACCAGGCGCTGGGGCGCCTCATTCGACGCGTCCTTCGTTCCGACGGCCGGGGGCTCCTCCACTTCATCGGCCGGAACCAACCCGAGCCGCTCAACCCGTGGATCGCGAAGCGCATCTTTCCCGGCGCGTACCCGCCAACGCTCGCCGAGGTCACCCACCGGGTGCTCGAGCCGTCGAACCTATCGGTCCTCGATGTCGAGAACCTGCGCCTGCACTACGCGGAGACGCTGCGCCACTGGCGCACACGGTTCGATGCCGTCTCGGAGCACGTGGCCCGCATGTTCGAGCTGCCGTTCGCGCGCGCGTGGCGGCTCTATCTCGCCGGATCGGAAGCGGCCTTCCGCGTCGGGTCGCTGCAGCTCTTCCAGGTCGTCTTTGCTCCCGGCTCCAGCAACCGCGTGGCGTCCACGCGTGATGCGCTCTACACCGAGCCGCTCGTGTGAGGCCCATGACGACGTGTGACGTGCTCGTGGTCGGCGGCGGTCCGGCCGGATCGACCTGCGCGTGGCAGCTTCGCGCCAGCGGCGTCGACGTGCTGGTCATCGACAAGGCGCGCTTCCCGCGGGACAAGGTCTGCGCCGGCTGGATCACGCCGGCCGTGGTCGACGAGCTCTCGCTCGACGTCGACGAGTACCGTCGCGGCCGCGTGTTCCAGGGGATCGCGGGTTTCCGCACCGGTGTCATGGGAGAGCCGCTGCTCGACACGCGCTACGACCGGCCGGTGAGCTTCGGCATCCTGCGCCGAGAGTTCGACCACTACCTGCTCGTCCGGTCGGGGGCGCGGGTCCTCGAAGGGACGGCGGTGACGCGCATCGAGCGGACCCCGGACGGCTGGCAGGTGAACGGCGACATCACGGCTCGGCTCCTCATCGGGGCCGGCGGTCACTTTTGCCCCATCGCGCGCCGGCTCAACGGTCCGCGCCGCGACGAGCCGATCGTGGCGGCGAGCGAGGTCGAGTTCACGCTGACACCCGAGCAACAGGCGGCCTGTCGCGTGAATGCCGAGCTGCCCGAGCTGTATTTCTGTCCCGATCTCAAGGGGTACGGCTGGTGCTTTCGGAAAGAGACGACGCTCAACGTCGGTCTGGGGCGCCAGGACCGGCACCGGCTCACGGAGCACCTGCAGCGCTTCGTGCGCACGCTGGTGTCGGAGGGCCATCTCCCGGCCGACCTCCCGACCACCTGGCACGGGCACGCCTATCTCCTCAACGGATCCTCGCCGCGAGCGGTGACGGCCGACGGCGTCTTGCTGATCGGCGACGCCGCTGGTCTGGCCTACGCGCAGAGCGGCGAAGGGATCAGGCCGGCCATCGAGTCGGGCCTGCTAGCCGCTCGCACGATCATCGCCGCCGGTGGCGATGGCCGCGGGGCGGCGCTGGACCCATACCGGGTTGCGCTCCAACAGCGCTTCGGCGTGGAGCGCGAGGTGGTGTCGAGCGCACCGGTGGCCGCTCCCCAGCCCGCGCGAGGGCTCACCGGGCTCTTCCCCGATCGGGTGGTCCTGTCACTGGCCCGAAGACTCATGGCCACCCGCTGGTTCACCAGGCGTGTCGTGCTCGATCGCTGGTTCCTGCACGCCGGCGACGCCCCGCTCGCGAGGCGACTTCAGCACGGTTGACGGAGGCGCTAGGTCTCGGAAGACCCCCCGAGACCCCCCGTCGTGGCGGCGGCGAAGCCGCCGCTCGGAGCACCTCGATGCACCACGCGCTCGGTGGCCGGCGCCGGGTTAGTCGGACACGCTCCTAGCTCGCCCGCTTGGTGATCTCGTGCTGGCACGCCGGGCACTTGTACCGCGTGATCTTACGAGCGTGGTCACGTCGTCGGGGCAGGCCGGGCGGCATGGGCTTCCCCCGCTCCGAGCATTTCGGGGTTGGACACGTCGGGACCTCCGCCATTGTCGCGCCTCCTGGATTGGTTCCGATCACCGTCCGTATCGCCGGGCCCACGCCGCCTGAGGCCGATCACCTGCCGACCTCTCCCTCGGGCGCCAGCCGCGCGCCTTGGTCACCGGTCGTCTGGCTTCGGTGTCCAGGTTCCCGCCGCATACTCGCGCAAGCCCTGGAGGAGCACTTGGCCGAGCGTGGTCCCCTCGCGCGTGGCGCGGACACGCGCGGCCCGCTGAAGATCACGGGGGACGCCGCGCACGAGGTAGATTCCCGTGGTCGCCATACGAGCCAGCACGCCAGCCGGCATCAGACGGCCCACCCGCCCCTGAACATCCATAGAACGCCGCATGACTGTTCCTCCTCGCGAAGATCGTGGCCCTCCCACACGGGCTCGGCTCTGCCCGCCGAGGGGGTCAGGCCACGCGGGCCAGACCTTGCGCTCGACTCCGTGCCTCCGAGGGAGCATGCAGCGGCCGGTAGCCACTCCGCTCGAGATCCTCGATGGCGCGTGTGACCGTGCTCGGCTCGAGGGAGCCGGCCCGCCGCGCCCGGCCGCTGGGCAGCGCCTGGTCCCACGGGCCGCCCTCGATGACGTGCTCGAGCGGCTCCGTCAGTGGCCGGCGGTTCGGGAACGGGCTGTGCGCATCGGGGGTCAGGCCCATGGCTCTCCTTACTGTATGACTACAATAGTACACTCGGACAGGTTTGTCAAGCCCACCCAGGGGGGCCGGCCTCGTCGATCATGCGAATGATCTCCGAATTCTTCCATCGGCACGCGAGCGCCGACAGCGGATCGTCTTCGCCCGCGACGTACGTCCGCCCCGTGATCCAGCGGAAGCCTCACGAGCCGGGGGTCTCCGTGCACCACGGCCATCGGAGCGCGACTGGGGTCGAGCTTTCTTCGGGTACTTCGCGCGGCTGAAGACCCTGCCGCGGTGGCCCGGGGAATCCGCCACGGCGTGAGCCGCCGGGCCCGCCAAGTCATTGACGGCGGCCTTCCCGTAGCCGATGATCGGAAGGGGTAATCATCACGGCAGGGGGGAGGAATCATGAGCAGCGACAAGGTCGATCTCGTTCGGTCGTCCAGTGGCGGCGTGGTCGGACGGGCCCAGAGCCTCGCGCGGGGCCAGCGACTCGTCCTCGATTCGTCCGCGCGCCCGCAGCCGGACGCGCTCACGAACAGCGAGGCGTTCCTGGCGGGCATCTCGTCCTGTGGCGTCACGCTGATCGAGGCGTACGCCCAGGAGAAGGGGATCCCGGTCCAGCGGATGGACGTCACGATCGAGGGTGTCCGCGCGGCCGCCGACCCGTCGCGGTTTTCCAGCATCACCATGACCTTCGAGATCGCCGGGGTGAGCCAGTCCGAGGCCGAGGCACTGGTGGAGACCTACCGGAACCGCTGACCCCTCTACCGTACGGTCGCGGGAGCGACCGCGGTGAAGACCCGAGTGGCCGCCGTGCGGTGAGGGCGACGGCCTCCATCGACACGGGACACCCCTCGACCGCGCTCGCGCTCAGGAGGATCGCGGAAGCGTCCGGCGGATCTCCTCGATGGTCGTCGCGTAACTCGAGCGGAGCACGGCCGCATCCGACGAGTAGTTGATGATGGTCGCCCCCAGCGCCATCATCTGGCGCACCCCCTCCACGGTGTCGGTCAGCATCGCCACCGCCTTGCCGTGCTTGCGCGCGGCCGCCACCAGCCGCTGGCGATGCTCGTCGAGCACCTGCCGCTGCCCGGGCGTGCCCAGCACGCCGAGGTTCTGGGCCAGGTCGGTCGGCCCGATCGTCAGCGCGTCGATCCCGGGAACCGACGCGAGCTCGTCGAGCCGCTCGAAGGCGCGCTTCGTCTCCAGCATGATCGTCACGTGCACCCGCGCGTTCGCGGCCGCCATGTGCTCGCCGGGCGGCCGCACCCGGTACCCGGTGTGGGGGCCGAAGCCGTACATGCCGCGCTCGCCCAGCGGAGCGTACCGGCAGCAGGAGGCGACCTCCGCCGCCTGTTCCGGCGTATCGACCTGCGGCACGTGCAGGTTAAAGACGCCGGCGTCGAGGAGCCGCGTGATCCACTCGCGGTTGCCCTCGGGCGGGCGAACCACCAGCGGAAAGTCGAGGGCTCGCGCGAGGGTGGCCATGTCGGCGACGGTCTCCATGGAGAACGGCGAGTGCTCCATGTCGACCCGGGCGAAGTCGAGCCCGGCGGCCTGGAGGAGCGTCAGGACCGACGGCGTCCGGATCATGGTCACCCAGGTGCCGATCTGCAGCTCGCCGCGCTCGGCCCGAACCCGGTAGGCGTTCTCGTTCACCACGCGCCTCCCCCCTGAACCGAAGTCAGTCGGAACAGACCACATTCCCGGGCGAGCCGTCAAGCCCATCACTCGCGCCGCAGGCCGGGGGCGGAGCACAGCCGGCGGCTGTGGTATGATCCGGCGAGTTCACCGAGCCGCCGGGGAGGTTCCGATGTCGACCCAACGCATCCCGGGCTTCTGCGCGCTCTGTCGGTCGCGTTGTGGCTGCATCTCGGTCGTGGAAGACGGCCGGCTGGTCGCCGTCGAGCCCGACCCGGGCCACCCGACCGGCCAGAGCCTGTGCGTCAAGGGCCGGGCGGCCCCCGAGCTGGTGTACGCGGCCGACCGGCTCCTCCACCCGATGAAGCGCACCCGCCCCAAGGGTGACCCGGACCCCGGCTGGGTCCGGATCGGCTGGGACGAGGCGCTCGACTGGACCGCGGCCCGGATGCGGGAGGCGGCCGACCGGGACGGCCCCGAGGCGGTGGCCTTCGCGGTGACCACGCCGTCCGGCACGGCGGTCTCGGACGGGTTTGCATGGATCGAGCGGCTGATCCGGGTCTTCGGCAGCCCGAACACGATCTGGGGCGAGGAGCTGTGCGCGTGGCACCGCGACTTCGCCACGGCCTACACCTTCGGCGTCGACATCGGCGCCCCCGACTTCGCCCGCACCGGCTGCCTCCTCCTCTGGGGGCACAACCCCTCGACCTCCTTCCTGGCCCAGGCGACGGCTGCCGCCGACGCGAAGACCCGCGGGGCGGCGCTGATCGTGGTCGACCCGCGGCGGGCGGGCCTGGCCAACCGGGCGGACCAGTGGCTCCGCGTGCGGCCCGGCACCGACGGCGCGCTGGCGCTCGGCCTGGCCGCCGTGATGATCGCCGAGGGCTGGTACGACCGGGAATTCATCCGCGACTGGAGCACCGGCCCCTTTCTCGTGCGCGACGACACCGGCCGCTTCCTCACCGCGGCCGACCTCGCGGAGCCGGGCTCGGCGGAGCACTCCGTGGCCTGGGATCGCGCGGCCGGCCGCCCGGTCGCGTACGACCCGCGGGCCGCCCGGTTCCTCGGGCCGATCCAGGAGCCGATGCTCCTCGGATCGGTCAACTGCCCGACGCCGGCGGGACCCGTCACCGGCCGTCCCGCGTTCGAGCGCTACGCCGCGCTCTGCCGCGCCTATCCGCCGGCCCGCGTGGAACAGATCACCGGGGTGCCGGCCGGCCAGGTCGTGGAAACGGCGCGCCTCCTCTGGGAGCGGCGCCCGGTGTCCTACTTCCACTGGACGGGACTCGAGCAGCACACGAACGCCACCCAGGCGGTCCGGGCGATCTCGCTGCTGTATGCGCTGACCGGGAGCTTCGACGCGCCCGGCGGCAACCTCCGGGTGAGCCGCCCCGCCGTCAACGACCTGGGTGGCCGCACGGCTCTCCCCGCGACGCACTGGGCGAAGACCCTCGGATTCGGCGAGCGCCCGCTCGGGCCGGGCCGTCACGGCTGGGTCACCGCCCGCGACGTCTACCGGGCGATCCTGCAGGGCCGGCCATATCCGATCCGCGGGCTGGTCGGGTTCGGCTCGAACCTGCTCCTCTCCCAGCCCGACGCCGAGCTCGCCCGCGCCGCGCTCACGCGGCTCGAGTTCGTCGTCTACACCGAGCTGTTCCTGACGCCGACGGCGGTGCTGGCCGACGTGGTCCTTCCGGTGGCCTCGGCCTGGGAGCGGGAAGGGCTGCGGGTGGGATTCGGGCCGACTCCGGAGGGCGAGGCCTTCATCCAGCTGCGCGCGCCCGTGGTGGCGCCGCGCGGGGAGGCCCGCTCGGACACCTGGATCGTCTGCGAGCTGGCCAAGCGCCTGGGCCTGGGCGAGTCGTTCTTCGGCGGGGACGAGGATGCCGGTCACCGCTTCGTGCTGGCCCCGTCGGGGATCACGCTCGAAGCGCTGCGGGCGAAGCCGGAGGGCGTGCGGGTCCCCCTCGAGACGCGCTACCGGAAATACGCGGAGCCCGCGGCCGATGGCCCGGCGGGCTTCCCGACGCCGAGCCGGCGCGTGGAGATCTACGCCCAGCGGTTCCTGGATCACGGCCAGGCGCCGCTCCCCGAGTACGTGGAGCCGGCGGCGAGCCCGGTCAGCCGGCCCGATCTCGCCGCCCGCTATCCGCTGGTCCTGACCTCGGCCAAGGTCGTCCAGTTCTGCCACAGCCAGCACCGGAACCTGCCCCACTTGCGCCGGCACAGCCCCGACCCCGTCATCGAGCTGCATCCGGCGGCGGCCGGGTCGCGGCACATCGCCCCGGACGACTGGGTGCTCGTCGAGACGCCTCGCGCGACCATGCGGGGGCGAGCCCGCCTGAATGGCAGTCTGGCGCCCGACGTGGTCTGCGCGCAATTCGGGTGGTGGCAGGCGTGCGAGCCGCTGGGGCTGCCCGGCTACGACGTGGCCGGACTCGGGAGCGCGAACTACAACGGCGTGATCGACACCGACACCGCCGACCCCATCAGCGGCACGATCCCCCTGCGCTCCTACCTCTGCGAGGTGCGCAAGGCGCCGGGATAGCCGGGAACGCGACGGCCGCCGAGAATGAAGGCGACGCGCCTCGCCGCTGCCGTCGCGCTCGCCCTGGGACTCCTCGCCGGGAGCTCCGTCTGACGATTTCCGCGATCGGTGCTGACCCGGGCCGACGTGCTCATCGAGTGACGCGCCGGGTCGGCCGCGACGAAGCTACCCGGTGAGTCCCGGCGGTCCCCTCTCCTCGGGCCGTATTGTATTACGGCATCGATGCTGGTATGCTCCGACCATGGCCACCCGGAAGCTGACCGTTCACATCGACTCGGACCTCCTGCGCCGCGCGTGCGAGCGGACCGGCCAGGGCGTGACGGCCACCATCCGACATGGACTGGAGCTGGTGGCGGCCCGCGAGGCCTACGAGCGGCTCCGCGCCCTCCACGGGAAGGTCAAGTTCACGCTCGACCTCGAAGCCCTGCGTGAAGACCGGCGGTGATCGCCGTCGACACCAGCTCGTTCGTCGCCTACCTCTCGGGGGCGGAAGGGCCCGACGTGGACGCGACGGGCTGGGCGCTCGAGCACAGTCAGGCGGCCGTGCCGCCCGTAGTGCTGACAGAGCTGCTGAGCGACCCCGGGCTCGCTCCCGACGTGAAGGATCTCTTCGTCAGGCTGCCACTGTTGGATGTCACCCTCGGGTATTGGGAGCGGGCCGGCCTGCTGCGCGCGAAGGTCCTCGCCCGGGGGCGCCGAGCCCGCCTGGCCGACACGCTCATCGCGCAGTCCTGCCTCGACCACGACGTCGAGCTGGTCACCCGTGACGCGGACTTCCGGCCTTTCGTCCGCGCGGGCGGCCTGAGACTGTTCTCGGCTCGGGGCGTCCGGTAGCGTCGCGACGCG
>DASYQW010000149.1 GCA_036005065.1 Candidatus Methylomirabilota bacterium
TTCGCCGGTCCCTTCATCCGCGGTCGCCATCGCGCCGAGGCCGCGCGGGCCTTGAGGCGAGCCGCGCGGCTGGCTGGCGTGCTGGAGCGCTGAGTTGCACTCGGAGGGGTGGCGGGGTGGGAAATCTGAGCGCGAGGGCCGCGCCCCGCGAACACCCCCGCGCATTGACGGCCGGTAGGGCCGTGACTATAGTCATGAGCGGAAGACGATGCGAACCCGAGGAGGACCACGATGAGACGGATTCTGGTGGCGGGGGCGACGTGGGCGGTGGCGCTGATGGCGGCGGTCCTGGGGGCCGGGGCGGCCGGCGCCCAGGAGCAAGTGTTCCGGGTCAACAACACGGCCGAGCCGGAAAGCCTGGACCCGGGTCTGGTGACCGGCGTGCCCGAGCACCGGATCATCTCGAACCTCTTCGAGGGCCTGACGACGACCGACCCCAAGGACCTCTCCCCGCGGCCCGGGATGGCTCGGAGCTGGACGGTCTCGAAGGACGGGCTCGTCTACACCTTCCAGCTGCGGGAGGCGACGTGGACCGACAGGCGGAAGGTGACCGCCCACGACTTCGTCTACGCCTGGGAGCGCGTGCTGAACCCGAAGACCGGGGCCAAGTACGCCCAGCAGCTCTACTACCTCCGGAACGGCGAGGAGTACAACAAGGGGCAGGTGACCGACTTCAGCCAGGTCGGGGTGAAGGCGCTGGACGACAAGACGCTCCAGGCGACGCTCCGCTGTCCCACGGCCTACTTCCTCGACCTGACGTCCTTCTACACGCTCTACCCGGTGCCCAAGTGGGCGATCGAGGCGCACGGGAAGGACTGGGTGAAGCCCGGGAAGATCGTGAGCAACGGGCCGTTCCGGCTGGCCAGCTGGGTGCCCCAGCGTGAGCTGGTGCTGGAGAAGAACGCGAGCCACTGGGACGCGGCGACCGTGAAGCTCCAGAAGGCGGTCTTCATCCCGACCGACGACATCAACACCGCCTACAAGCAGTTCCTGGCCGGCGACAGTGACTGGATCCCCACCGTCCCCCCGGCCCAGATCGACGCCGCCAAGCAGCGGCCCGAGTACTACGTCACGCCCTACCTCGGGACCTACTACTTCCGGTTCAACGTCACCAAGCCGCCGCTGAGCGACGGGCGGGTGCGGAAGGCGCTCTCCATGGCCGTGGACCGGGAGTCGCTGGTCAAGTTCGTGACCAAGGCCGGCGAGATCCCGACCTCGGGCTTCGTCCCGGCCGGGATGCGGGGATACGAAGGAGTCCGGGGGCTTCCGTACGACCCGGCCGCGGCCAAGCGGCTCCTGGCCGAGGCGGGGTTCCCGGACGGCAAGGGGTTCCCGAAGACGGAGCTGCTCTACAACACGAACGAGCTGCACCGGGTGATCACGCAAGCCGTCCAGCAGATGTGGCGGGAGACCCTCGGGATCCAGGTCGAGCTGGCCAACGTCGAGTGGAAGGTGTACCTGGCGCGGCAGTCGAAGCTCGACTACCAGATCTCGCGAGCCGGGTGGATCGGCGACTACGTGGACCCGAACACCTTCCTGGACATGTGGATCACCGGAGGTGGGAACAACCAGACCGGGTGGTCGAACAAGCGCTACGACGAGCTGGTCGCCAAGGCCGGCTGCGGCATCGTCGATCCCAAGGAACGGATGAAGGCTCTGCAGGAGGCCGAGAAGATCCTGGTGGTGGACGAGGTCCCGATCGTGCCGCTCTACACCTATGTCAACAAGGGCATGCTGAGCCGCAAGGTGAAGGGCTGGCAGCCGAACATCCTCGACCAGCACCCCCTGAAGTACCTCAGTATCGAGAAATGAGCGGGCCGTGCTCCGGTACCTGGTGGGCCGGCTGCTCGGCCTGCCGTCGGTCCTGCTGGTCATCGTCACGGCCTCCTTCTTCATCATGCGGGTCGCGCCGGGAGGCCCCTTCGACATGGAGCGGGCCCTCCCGACCGAGGTCCGCACCAACATAGAGGCGAAGTACCACCTCGACGAGTCGCTGGTCCGGCAGTACCTCCGGTACCTCGGCGACGTCGCTCGCGGCGACCTCGGACCGTCCTTCCGCTACCCCGACCGCACCGTCACCGAGCTCATCGGCCTCGGGTTCCCCGTCTCGCTGACCCTCGGGGCGTGCGCCATCGGCCTGGCGGTGGTGGTCGGCGGCACGGCGGGCGTCCTGGCCGCGATCCGGCGCAACCGGCTGGTGGACTACCTCACCATGTCCCTCGCCCTCGGCGGGGTGTCGATCCCCAACTTCGTGCTGGGGCCGTTCCTGATCCTGGTCTTCGCCCTGCAGCTCGGCTGGCTGCCGGTGGCGGGGTGGGGGACCTGGCGGCACCTGGTCTTGCCGTCGGTGACACTCGGCCTGTTCTACACGGCCTACGTGGCGCGCCTCGCGCGGGCCGGGATGCTGGAGGTGATCTTCCAGGACTTCGTCCGCACGGCGCGGGCAAAGGGGCTGCGGGAGGCGGTGGTGGTCGGGCGCCACGCCCTGCCGAGCGCGGTGCTGCCGGTGGTCTCGTACCTCGGGCCGGCGGCCGCCGGGGCCCTGACCGGCTCGGTGGTCGTGGAGACGATCTTCGGCATTCCCGGCATCGGCCGCTACTTCGTGACCAGCGCGCTCAACCGCGACTACACGATGGTCCTCGGCACCGTCGTCTTCTACAGCCTGCTCCTGGTCGTCTTCAATCTGATCGTCGACTGTCTGTATGCCTACCTCGACCCGCGCGTTACCTATTGACGTGCCGCTGGCGACGGCCCCGCCGCACCTTCGCGGGCGGGGCCCGGTGGCCGAGGCGTGGCGGCGGCTGCGCCGGAATCGCCTGGCCATGGTGGGTGCGGTCGTCCTGCTGGCCATGGCCGCCCTGGCCGTGCTCGCCCCCTGGATCGCGCCCTACTCGTATGCCAAGACCGACCTCGCCTACGGCCCCCGCCCGCCCTCGTGGGCGCATCCCTTCGGCACCGACGAGCTGGGCCGGGACCTCCTCACCCGCGTCATGTGGGGGGCCCGGGTGTCGCTGGGGGTGGGGATCCTGGCCACGCTGGTGAGCCTGACCATCGGCGTGAGTTACGGGGCGGTGGCCGGTTATCTCGGCGGGCGGGCCGATCGGCTCATGATGCGGGCGGTCGACATCCTCTACGGGTTGCCCTTCATGTTCTTCGTGATCATCCTGATGGTCCTGCTCGGCCGGAACATCTTCAACCTGTTCATCGCGCTGGGGGCCGTCCAGTGGCTGACCATGTCGCGGATCGTCCGGGGCCAGGTGCTCACGCTCAAGGTCCGCGAGTTCGTGGACGCCGCCCGGGCGCTGGGCGGGAGCCCGCCCCGGCTGCTCGGACTCCACGTGGTGCCCAACGCCGCCGGCCCGGTCATCGTGTACGCGACCCTCACGGTACCCGCCGTCATGCTGGAGGAGGCGTTCCTCTCCTTCCTGGGGCTCGGCGTGCAGCCGCCGATGGCGAGCTGGGGGTCGCTGGCCTCCGAGGGCGCCGCCGCCATGGAGGCCTATCCCTGGCTGATCCTCTTTCCTGGCCTGGCCCTGACCGGGACGCTGCTCTCGCTGAATTTCCTGGGGGACGGCCTCCGCGACGCGCTCGATCCCCAGGTGGGCCGGTAGATCATGGGAGGGGGCCTCGACGGCCCCCTCCCACACCCTCCCCCGGGAGGGTTGCGCGGGCAAGCCCGCGCTCGGAGTGGAACACCGACCCGCGGCGGCTGGGCGAGGTGTTGGCGGCCGATTACTCCGACAGCCTCCAAGCGGGCACGTCGGCCCTACCGTGATCGGCCGCAGCGCCTCGCAGCACAAGGGCGCCCCGTGCGGGCGATTCGTCGAGCAACGCTCCGAGCGGCGGCTCTGCCGCCGCAACCGAGGGGGGGTCTCGGGGGGGGGAGTCTTCCCAGACCCCCCCGAGCAACTAGAGGGAACCGACGACCTGGCGCTCGTGGAGCGCCGACAGGATCTCGTCGATCCCCGCGCAGGCCCACAGATCGAAGAACGGCGAGTCCTGGAGCGCGAAGAAGTCCCGCTCGCCGCGCTCCCGGGTCTGCTCGGGCGTCTCGCCGGGCCTCGCCGCGCGGATCACCCCGACCACGCGGTCCTTGTGGTAGATCGCCGGGTACTCGATGTAGTGGTAGAGGTGCTCCAGCGCCTTCGTGTAGAAGACGGCGACGGGGATCGACTGCCAGGTCTGGCCGTTTTTCACGTTCAGGAACTCGGCCATGATGTCGGCGTTGCTGTCCGGCGCCTCCAGGCGAGACGGGTGCTGGCTCTTGCTGAACTTCTGGCCGTCACGCATGACGATCCGGAGCTCGAGGCCACCCGCCTCGGCGAGCCGTGCCAGCATCGGGATGTCGCGCCGGCAGTCCGACGACCACTCCTCCGCGATGACCAGGATCTTTGCGGGGCCGCCCGGCTGGCTCGCCAGCCAGCGGATCGCCGCCGTCTGGGCGTCCGAGAGCCGCGCCTTCTCGTACCGTGTGCGCAGGTAGCGGCTCCAGTCGCGCCGGGCGGCGCCGCCGGAGCCCTCGCGCGCGAGGTTCTCCGGGCTCGCCACGTAGGCGACGTACTGGTCGAAGGTCATTCCGGAGGCGAACCGCTCCGGCGTCACGACGCTTTTCTTCTCCACCACGGCGAGCCCTCCTTGTCCGACACAGGGTCCAGGCCCCGGC
>DASYQW010000150.1 GCA_036005065.1 Candidatus Methylomirabilota bacterium
AGTCGCTGGCAAGGAGGCTGCCCGTGTCCATCGTTCTGCTCGTGCTCGTGCTGGCCGTCACCCTCGGGGCCGGGCCCGCGCAGGCCCAGGCGCCGATCGAGGACGAGCTGGTCCTGCAGACTCCCGTCTCCAAGTTCATCGTGGACGCCACGCTGAAGGCCTTCGCCGACTACGCCAAGGAGCGGTGGGGCCTCACCCTGAAGACCAACGCTCAGTACGCCGGCACTCCCGTCTCCTACGGCCGCATCGTGGAGTGGAAGGGCAGGCCGGAGGCCGACATCTTCTGGGGCGGCGAATCGGCGCTCTTCGACAAGCTCGCCGAGCAGAAGCTCCTCGTGAAGCACGAGATCTCGCGCGAGCTGGCCGACGGCATTCCGCTCTCGATCGGCAAGCCGAAGCCGATCCCGCTCAAGGACCCTCACGGCTTCTGGATCGGGACCGCGCTGGAGCCCTATGGGATCGTCTACCACCCGCGGCTCCTCAAGCGCCTCGGCGTGCCCGAGCCGAAGGACTGGGACGACCTCCTCCACCCCAAGCTCAAGGGGAACGTCGCCCAGTGCGCGCCCACGCGCTCGTCGTCGAGCCACGCCACGTACGAGATCATCCTGCAGGTGAAGGGCGAGCAGGCCGGCTGGGAATGGCTGAAGCGCCTGGCCGGCAACTCCGGCATCTTCACCGCCCGCAGTCGGGACGTGCCGTCGGTGGTGGCCAAGGGCGAGTTCGCGGCGGGGTTCGCGGTGCCGTCCTACATGGCGTTCGAGGAGGTGCTGGCCGGCTTCGACATCAAGTACGTCGCCCCCAGGAACGCCTTCGTGACCCCCGAGCCGATGGCGATCCTGGCCGGGGCCCGCCACCCGAAGGCCGCCCGGGCGTTCATCGAGTTCCTGCTCACCGAGCGCGGCCAGAAGGTCTTCATGGAGCGTGGCCTCTTCCCGATCACGCCGAAGTACAAGGTGCAGGGCCCGCCCGGCTCGGTCGCCGAGAAGGCCGTCGAGTTCACGGGAGGCGTGCGCTCCTACTTCGACCACGAGATCGTCGGCAACTACGACGAGGACGTCGCCCAGAAGCGCTACCAGGAGGTCAACGAGAAGTACCGGAAGGAGATCGAGGCCGCCTGGGAGGAGCTCAAGAGGAAGTAGTGACGCGCTCGACCTCGACGCGGGTGCTGTAGAGGTCGCTGCCGCCGCCGAGGTCCGCCAGCCCGTCCGACGTGAGGGCGTTCGCGGACGCTCCCGAGGGGCTCCGGGACGGCCACCAGCCGTGCGGCATGGCCACGACGCCCGGGCGGACGCCGTCGCCGACGCGGGCGCGCAGCACCACCGAGCCGCGCCGGTTGTGGGCGCGGACCAGCTCCCCGTCCCGGATCCCGCGCGCGGCGGCGTCGTCGGCGTGCATGTCCAGGTGCGGCTCCCCTTCGGCGCGCGCGTGGCGAGGCAGGTGCGCGTAGCTCGAGTTCAGGAAGTG
The DNA here is from genome assembly GCA_036005065.1 of Candidatus Methylomirabilota bacterium. Taxonomy (NCBI): domain Bacteria; phylum Methylomirabilota (SeqCode); species Candidatus Methylomirabilota bacterium. The sequence goes on from DASYQW010000150.1 coordinate 1,465, forward strand.
GAGGGCTGACTTGGCGCTGATCAGGACGAGCGGGTAGCCATCCCCGGCCGGCGGTCGATAGCCGGGGAGGGGATCGAGGCCGCGGGCGGCGAGCCGCTCGGAGTACAGCTCGCACTTTCCGGACGACGTCGGGAAGCCACCCTCGGCGAAGGGCCGCCAGTCGGCCGGCAACGCGAGCGGCGCCCAGCCCTCTTCGAGGAGGCGCTCGAACGTCACGCCTTTCAGATACGGGTGGCCGCTCCCCAGTGCCGCCCGGATCAAGTCTTGCTCGGTCTCGCGGAAGCACGGCTCGTCGAAGCCCATCACCGACGCCAGTCGCCGGAAGAGCTCGGTGTTGGACACGGCCTCGCCGCGCGGGGCGATCGCGGGCCGGTTCAGGCTGAGATACTGGTGGCCCCAGCTCGTGACCAGGTCCCACTCCTCGACGAAGCTGGTGGCGGGCAGAACGAAGTCGGCGTAGCGCGCGGTGTCGGTCAGGAAGAGGTCGTGGACGACGGTAAACAGGTCTTCGCGGCGCAGACCCTGCACCACGAGCCCCTGATTCGGCGCGATCACGGCCGGATTGGCGTTGTAGACGAACAGGACCAGGATGGGCGGCCGCAGCGCCGGGTCGGTCAGGGCGCGGCCCAGCTGGACCATGTTGATCAGGCGGGTCTTGTGCGAGGCGAGCTGCGGCATCTCCACCGCATCGATCGCGAGGGCCTTCAGGAAGAGCTCCGCCGTCGAGGGCAGGAGGCCGCCGCCGCGCTCACGCCAGGCGCCGACCAGGGCGGGAAGGCAGGCGATGGTCCGGAGCAGCATCCCGCCCCCCGGATGCTTTTCGGGGCCGACGAGCGTGCGGATCACGGCGGGCCGGGTCGTGGCGTAGGCCCGCGCTAGCGCGACGATCTCGTCCGCCGGCACGCCGCACAGGTCGGCGGCGCGCGACGGCGGGTATTCGGCGAGCCGGTCCCGGAGCCGATCGAATCCCACCGTGTGCCGCTCGACGTAGTCGGCGTCGTGGAGGCCTTCAGCGACGATGACGTGCATCATGCCGAGGGCGAGCGCGGCGTCGGTGCCGGGAATCGGGCGGACGTGCCAGTCGGCCTCGGCGGCGGTCCGGGTCCGCAGCGGGTCGATCACGACCAGCCGGGCGCCCGCCTCGCGTCCCCGGCGGATGAAGGGCCAGAGATGGACGTTCGTGACCACGGTGTTCGTGCCCCACAGCAGGATGAACCGGCTCTGGACGACGTCCTCAGGCAGGATGCCGTACGTCGCGCCGAGAGTCGCGCGGACGCCGGCGGCGGCGGTGCTCCCGCAGATGGTCCGGGCGAGCCGGCTCGCGCCGAGGCGGGCGAAGAAGCGGTTTCCCATGCCGCCGTACTCGATCACGCCCTGGTTGCCGGCAAAGCTGTAGGGCAGCACCGCCTCGCCGCCGTGGGTCGCGAGGACCGCGCGGAGCCGCCCGGCGATCTCGGTGAGGGCTTCGTCCCAGCCCACCGGACGGAAGGCTCCCTCGCTCTTCCCGCCGACCCGGCGGAGCGGCTGGAGCACCCGCTCGGGGCTGTAGACCCGGTCCAGGTACCGGTTGACCTTGGCGCACAGGGCCCCGCGCGTGAACGGATGGGCGCGGCTCCCGGCGAGCCGCACGGCGGCGCCGTCCTCGACGGTCACCTCCCAGGCGCAGGCGTCGGGGCAGTCGTGGGGGCAGGCGCCCTTGACGGGACCTGTCCGGGCGGTCGCCGGAATGGGCTCGGCCATGTCGGCTCCACCATAGACGCCGGGGTGCCTGGCCCGCAAGATCCTGGGAGGGGGCCTTTGATTGGGCGGGCTTCGCCCGTTGGGGCCCCCTCCCAGGCCCACCCCCACCTCTCGGGCTGGGTGGGTGGGCCCGCGGGCGAAGCCCGCGCGCGGAGCGGAACACCAACCGTTGGCGGCAGGACGAGCCGCTGCGCGTCGTCACTCCGACAAGCCGCAAGGGGCCCGGCGCTCTTGCGGCGCCCGGCCGGCCTGCTTATAGTGGGGGCCATTCCCGCGAAGCCCGCGGATTCCCGCGAGCCGAGGCGACCGAAGGCGGATCGGACTGGAGGAAGAAGGAGGATCAGACCATGGTGGACCTCTCGCGGCAGGTGGACCGACGCGAGCTCCTGCGGACCGGCGTGACGGCCGGGCTCGGCCTCGCCGCCTTCGGCCTCGGACCCTCGGCCGGCGCCCAGGCCAAGAAGGTGGTGAAGCTCTCGTTCATCGGGCCGCTGACCGGCGGCACGGCCTCGAACGGGCTGGGCGGGCGCAACTCGTTCCTGCTCGCGGTGGCCGAGCGGAACGCCGACCCGAAGAGCAAGTACCGCTACGAGACGATCGTCCTGGACGACGAGTGCAAGCCGACGGTCGGCGTTCAGGCGGCGCTCAAGGCCGGCTCTGAGCCCGAGGTGATCGCCTCCGTCTCCCACTACTGCAGCGTGGTGGCCATCGCGACCGTGGACACCATGCACAAGCTCGGCCTGCCGTCGATGGTCTGGGGCGCGGTGCTGCCCGAGATCACCTACGGCCACCAGTACCCCGAGGTCACCCGCGTCAACGGCACCATGATCAACCAGAACCACATCGCGGCCGACTTCGCCGTGAAGAAGGTCGGGTTCAAGACTTTCTCGATCATCCACGACACCACCGACTACGGCCGGGGCCACGCCAAGTACTTCACCGAGGGCCTCGAGAAGGTCGGCGGGAAGGTCCTGTCGGTGACCGGGACCGCCAAGGACCAGAAGGACTACACGGCGGAGCTGACCAAGGTGAAGGCCGAGAAGCCGGAGGTCATCTACTACGGCGGCCTCACCCCCGACGGGGTCCGGGTCAAGGTCCAGATGGACAAGCTCGGGGTCAAGGCGCAGCTCCAGGGCACCTCGGGGATCAAGTCGGACACCTTCATCGAGACGGCCGGGGCGAGCGCGGAGGGCGTCTACTGCTTCACCGAGGGGGCGCCGACCGAGAAGCTGCCGGGCGGGAAGAAGTTCCTCGAGGCGTACGCGAAGATGGGCTTCAAGGAGCCGTCGGAAGCCTACGGTCCGTTCGCCTACGTGGCCACGCACCTGATGATCGACGCGATCGAGGAGGTCGGGCCGGACCGGGCCAAGGTGGCCGAGAAGCTGAAGCGGACCAAGAAGCGCGACACGATCATCGGCCCCGTCGAGTTCGACGAGCACGGGCAGAACATCGTCCCCCTGATCACCACCTACGTCGTCCAGGACGGGAAGTGGGTGGTCTGGGAGGACTCGGAGTACGCGGCCGGCAAGCGCGAGCTGCCGGGGCTCAAGTTCCGCCGGGAACGAGGTTGAGCGTGAGACGCCGGGCGGCCAGGCCTCTGTCGCGCGTCGGGCCGAAGACGCCGAGCGGCGACGGTTCTCGGCCCGACGACCGCTGATGCCACCGCTGGAGGTCCTCCTCCAGCAGGCCTTCAACGGCCTCATGCTGGGCGTCATGTACGCCCTGGTCGCCGTGGGCTTCACGCTCTTCTTCGGCGTCCTCGACGTGATCCACTTCTCCCACGGCGACATCTTCATGCTCGGCGCCTTCGCCGGGCTCTCCCTCACCTTCGCCTGGACAGCGGCCGGGCTCACCCACCCGGCCGTGGCTCTCTGCCTCACCTTCGTCGGCGCCGTGCTCGTGACCGGCCTCGTCGGCGTGCTGGCCGAGCGGGGGTGCGTCAAGCCCCTCGCCAAGGCGCCGCCCCTCATGACGCTCCTAGCCACGCTCTCCCTCGGCCTGGTCATCCGGGAGGCGGTCCTCATCTTCTTCCCCCGCGGGGCCGACCCCAAGCCCTTCCCCGCCATGCTCCCCGGGGGACTGTTCGAGGTCGGCGGAGTCGTGATCCGCTACGAGAACCTCGCCATCCTCGCCATCGGCGCCGCCTGCATGGTGGCGCTGGACCTCCTCATCACCCGGACGCGGATCGGGGCCAGCATCCGCGCGGTCGCCCAGGACCCCGAGGCCGCCCAGATGATGGGGGTGGACCTCGACCGCACCGTGGACGTCACGTTCTTCCTCGGCTCCGCGCTGGCCGCCGTCGCCGGGGTCCTGAACGGCCTCTACTACAGCGAGATCCACTTCATCATGGGGATCATGGGCGGGGTCATCGGCTTCTCCGCCGCGGCGATCGGGGGCCTCGGGAACGTCTACGGGGCGATCCTGGGCGGCCTCCTCTTCGGCGTCCTTCAGACGCTCGCCGCCGCCTTCATCCCGCGGGGCTCGGAGTTCCGCGACGTGGTGGCCTTCGCCGTCGTCATGGTTTTCATGGTGCTCAGGCCCACGGGCATCCTTGGCGAAAAGGCCGTCGAGCGCGTGTAGCCCGGGCCGATACCCGTCGCCCGGGGCGCTTCGAAGGGCAGTCGCATGAGCGGCATAGGGGCGGTCTGGGCCATCGAGCTGGGCCTCTTTGTCCTGGTCGTGGCCGCGCTCCTGGCCGAGCGCCCGGCTGCGGTGGCGGCGACCGTGGCCGCGATCGTCGTCCTCGCCGCCGTCGCCCGGCTGTCGGCTCGCCTCTGGCGCTGGACGACGGCGACGTTCCTGGCCCACCGGACGGCGGCCCTGGCGGGCGCTGCCCTCTGCGCGGTGGCGCTGCCGGTCCTTCTCCGCACGAGCCCGTACTGGACGTTCGTCGTCACCATGGCGCTCCTCTACGTCACGATCGCCCAGGGCCTCAACCTCCAGCTCGGGAGCGCCGGGGTCATCAATCTGGCCGGCGCCGCCTTTTCGGGCCTCGGTGGTTACACGGTGGGGCTGCTGACCGTGAAGCTCGGCCTCCCTCCCTGGCTCGCGGTGCTGCTGGGGCCACTGGCGGCGGTGGCGGTCGGCGCCATCCTCTTCGTTCCGATCCTGAAGACGCGCGGCCACTACCTGGCACTGGTCACGATCGCCTTCGGGTTCATCTTCAACATCCTGGTGAACAACCTCGAGTTCACCGGAGGACCCCAGGGGATCAAGAACATCCCGACGCTCCAGCCGTTCGGCTACGCATTCACCGCGCCGCTCCGGCTCGGCGGGCTCACCCTGCCGTACCATGCGAACTTTTATTACGCCGCCCTCGCCATGGCGGCGCTCGTGACCTGGCTCGCCTGGCGGCTCCACAACTCCTGGTTCGGGCTCACCCTCAACACGCTCCGGGACGACGAGATTGCCGCGAAGTGCAGCGGCGTGTCGGTGGTCCGGTACAAGCTGCTCGCGTTCTCCATCGGGAACTTCTTCATCGGGCTGGGCGGGGCGCTCTACGCGGTGATGGTGGGCTTCGTCTCGCCGCCCGACTTCGACTTCGGCTACTCGCTGATCATGGTCTCCGTCATCATCCTGGGCGGCCTGGACTCGATCCCGGGCGTCGTCCTCGGCGCGTGCCTCCTGATCCCGCTCCCCGAGCGGTTTCGCATGCTTCACGAGTACCGGCTCCTCCTCTACGGCCTGGCGATCATCCTCGTGCTCCTCTACCGGCCCTGGGGCTTGTGGCCGGCCGCGGTGCGGCGCTACGGGCTGCGCGAGACCGAGGTGCGCGCGTGATCGGCCCGGGCCGATCGGGAGGCGCTGTCACCGTCGACGCGACGGAGCCGGCCGCGTGAGGCTCTTCGAGACGGAGAGCCTCACGGTGCGGTTCGGGGGGCTGACCGCGCTCGACCAGGTAGACGTGGGCGTGGACGCGGGTGAGACCCTGGGGCTCATCGGCCCGAACGGCTCCGGGAAGACGACGTTCTTCAACGCGGTCACCGGGCTCGTCCCGGCGGCGGGCACCGTGCGATTCCGGGGACAGGAGCTGGCGGGGCTCGAGCCCCACCTGATTTGCCGGCAGGGGATCGCCCGTACGTTCCAGGCGAGCCGCCTGTGTCTCCGGCTGAGCGTCTTCGACAACGTGCTCATCGGAATGCACACGCAGGTCCGGACCGGCGCCTGGGACGCGGTCTTCCGGCGGCAGCGGGTCCTCGGCGAAGTGCGCGAGGCTCTCGGGCGAGCGACGCATCTCCTCGGCCTCTTCAACGCCGAGCTGGTGAACCGGGGGTTCGAGCCGGTCGGCGGCCTGCCCCAGATCGACCGCCGGCGCGTCGAGATCTGCCGGGCACTCGCCTCGCGGCCACGGCTGCTCCTCCTGGACGAGCCGTCGGCCGGCATGAGCCCAGCGGAGACCGTCGAGCTGATGAAGGACCTCCAGGTCGTGCGGGGGGAGATGCCGGGGCTCAGCATCGTCATCATCGAGCACGACATGTTCGTGATCGAGGGCGTGAGCCAGCGGGTGGTGGCCTTCAATTACGGGCGGAAGATCGCCGAGGGCCGGTTCGCCGAAGTCGCGGCGAACGAGGACGTCCGCGAGGCCTATCTTGGCCGGGAGGCCGCGCGTGCTTGAGGTCCGGGAGGTCTCGACCCGCTACGGCCCGAGCCCGGTGCTGCGCCGGGTCTCGGTCGAGCTGCGGGAGGGCGAGATCGCGGTTCTGCTGGGCCCGAACGGCGCCGGGAAGACGACGTTGATCCGGACGATCCTGGGGATCGTGGCGCCGGTCGAGGGGGCGATCTTCTTCCGCGGAGAGCGGATCGACGGGCTCCGGACCCACCGGATCGTCGGGCGCGGGATCGGCGTGGTGCCCGAGGGGCGGCGGATCTTCCCGAAGATGACCGTCCAGGAGAACCTCCGGATGGGCGCGTTCGCCGAGTGGGGGTCGCGCGCGGCGGCCGAGCGCACGGCCCGGATCTTCGAGGAGTTCCCCCGGCTCGGCGAGCGACGACGCCAGATCGCGGGCACGCTCAGCGGGGGCGAGCAGGCGATGCTGGCGATCGGCCGCGCCTTGATGGGCCGCCCGCGCCTGCTCCTCCTCGACGAGCCCTCGCTCGGGCTTTCCCCGCTCCTGGTCGAGCAGATCTTCGAGATGATCCACGAGATCAACCGCCAGGGGACGACGGTGTTTCTGGTGGAGCAGAACGCCCGGAAGAGCCTCGCCCTCGCCCACCGGGGCTACGTGATCCAGAAGGGGGAGATCGTCGGCGCCGGCACCGCCCGCGAGCTACAGGACTCGGACGTCGTCCGCCACGCCTACCTGTCGGCGTGAGCCCCTGGCGAGCGCGAACGCGAACGGGCGAAAACCGTCTACGGCGAGGGCGGGGCGGGCTGCCGGGCCTTGCCCGAGTTCGGGTAGATCATCAGGCTCGACACGTCGACCGCCTCGAAGTTCGACCCGCGCACCTGCCGAAAGGCGCTCACCAGCAGGTCGTCGTTCCAGCGGCGGTCGGGGACGCCGCTGATGTACCAGTCGCTCCCGTTGTCGGCCAGGACGATCCCGTAGGTCTTCATGGCCTGCAGGATCACCCGCACGTCGCGCGGGAACCGCGAGATGTCGAACGCGGCCTTGAGCCGGAACCGCTGGCCCATGGGCGGCACGGCCGGGTTGGTGACGTCGGAGGCGAAGTGGCGCGCGTGCCAGACGTACCGGCGTTGCGTCGTGTTCGCGGTGAAGCGGATGGCGTGGCCGATCTTGCCCGCGGCCACTTCCTCGTACCGCACCAGCCCTGGGAAGATGGCGAAGCCCGCCGCGTCGGCGGAGGTCCACCCGGCTGGACGCAGGACATAGCCGCGCAGGTTGAAGGTCGCGCCCGAGCCGGCCCGCCAGCTCCCGTCCCGCTGCCGGTAGGCCGCGTACAGCTCGTAGAGCCGGCAATTGTCCCGGTCGACGATCAGCACGTGGCGGTCCCCGCGGCTCTGCGGGCCCCCTTCGATGGGCGGATTCGGCGGGATGGGGTAAGGGCCGGGATCGCTCTCGCCGGCGTACCCGAAGCGCACCGGGACGCGGGGCTGGGTCCCGGGGACGACCACGAACGGGATCCCGATGGGCCCACCGTTCCAGGTCCCGGACCCGAAGTCCGGATGCAGGCCGACCGCGGGACCGATGGACCGGATGTAGTCGTTCGACCGTGGATGGACCCGAACCGTGTCGACCCGGGTGTTCCAGATGTGGTCGACCGGGAAGACCGGGCAGCCGGCCACCGACGCCCCGGCCGTCCGGACGACGGGCGTCGTCAGCGCGAGCGTCGTGGCGAACAGCAGGCTGAGCCTGAGCGCATGCCGAGTCAATCGGTGGCCCTCTCTTG
>DASYQW010000151.1 GCA_036005065.1 Candidatus Methylomirabilota bacterium
CATCCCACCCCTCAAACTGATCTTCCCGCTTGTTGAACGTGAGCATATGGAAGAAGCGCTTGCGCGGCGGGACGGTTGGCATTTCAGTATCAAGCATGCGAATCCATCGGCGCTCAAAGCGCGACCACTTGTCACGATCACCGATGCAGGCCGTGGCGACCATGATGGGTCCGGATGTACCACTCTCGTCGATGTAGGCAGTACAGAGCTTGACCATCAATCCCTTGGCTCGAAGGCCGGGCGGGAATAGCGTCGGCCAGAGTTGTTCAAGAGACACACCGCGACGGATGACGAGCGGGATCATGCTGCCCCCCGCCGAGAGGCTGGGTCGTCATCCGCTCCGCCGTCGCCCGATTCGTCGCCACCATGCCCCCGCCGGCCAGAATCCTCATGGCACGATTCTGACCTGACAGGGCTAGGTGAGTCAAGCTGATTATCGCCCTTCCGAGACCCCCCCGAAATGCTAGCCGTGGGCCGCGCGCTGATCGCGCTCCTCGTCCTGTGGCCGGCCGCCGCCGCCGCCGAGGTCCAGCTCCCGCCCGGGTTCACGGCGCAGGTCTACGTGGCCGGGGAAGGGTTCGACGCCGGCACGACCCGCGGGGCCCGGGGCATCCCCGCGTCGTCCACGCTCGCCGTCGACCAGGCGGGCGTCCTCTACCTCGCCCGCACCGGGCGCCGCTATCTCGGGGCCATCGGTGGCGAGGGCGACGACCTGTGGCCTCTCTACCGCATTCCCCTCGGCGGCGCCCGGCTCGGTCCCGGCACCGAGGCGCGCTACTTCCACGGGCCGCCGCTCCGGAATCCCCAGGTGGCCGCGATCCGCGGCGGGCGGGAGCTGTTCGTCACCACCTTCGACCGGGACCGGATGCTCGGGGTCCTCTACCGCATGGTGGACGGACGCGCCGAGCTCTTCGCGGGGGGCACGCCGGCCCGGGGCGTGCCGCCCGTGCTCCGGCAGCCAGAGGGCGCCGCCGTGGACGCGGCCGGGAACCTCTTCGTCGCCGATCGGGAGCGGGGCCTCGTGGTCCGGCTCGACCCGAACGGGCGGATTCTCGAGCCGCATTACGTCGCGGTGACCCGCCCGCGGGTCCTGGCCGTCGACGAGCGAGACCATCTGTGGATCGGGAGCGACGCCAACGCCGAGGCCCCCTGGCAGCCAGGACCGGGCGAGATCTGGCGAGTCAGCCCCCAGGGCGTGCCGAGCCTGTTGCTGCGGGGGCCGGTACCGGCCGGCATCGGCCTCAGCCCGGGCGGCACCCTCTTCGTGGCCGACCGCCACGGCGCGCAGGTGTTCGCCGTCACGCCCGAGGGGACGCGGCTTCCGTTCGCCAGCTTCACCGACGGCGACGCGCCGCGCGGCCTCGGCTTCGTCCCGATCACCCCCGACACGCGCCGCGGCGGCATCGCCGGCGATCTCCTCGTGATCGCCATCATCCGCGGCGCCTGGCCGCTCAACGAGGTCATCCGCATCTCCGGCCCGTTCGACGAGTTCGTCCGCCGGCATCACGCCAGCACGCCCTGAGCCCAACCGGAGGGGGCCTCGACGGCCCCCTCCGGCACCTCCCCCAGGAACGGGGTTGCGGCGGCAAAGCCGCCGCAACGGAGCGGACCCTTCCGCGGTCGGCGATCGTGTGTGGGCGCGAGAGCACCTCCCGGGTTGCTCACGGATTCTGAGCGGCGCGACCGCCCGGCCCTGGCGGCTCGGCGGGCAGCACGAGGGCCACCCGGCAGCCCCGCTCCGACCCGCCGCTCCCCGTCGTCGCGCCGATCTCGATGCGCCCGCCATGCACCTCGGCGACGCGCCGCGCCAGGGTGAGCCCGAGCCCGAAGCCGTGAGAGGCCGTCCCGCTCCCGCTCGGGGTGCGCGCGCGGTCCAGCCGGTAGAACGGCGCCAGCACGCGCTCGCGCTCGGCCGAGGCGATCCCCTCCCCCTCGTCCTCGACGCTGAGCAGGACCCGGTCGCCCTCCCGCACCGCGCCGAGCGTGATCGGCGGAGCGCCGTACTTGGCGGCGTTCTCCACGAGGTTCCAGACCGCCCGCTTGAGCAGCACACCGTCGGCGACGATGGCGAGCGGCGGCCCCTCGACCACGCGGACGACCATGCCCGCGGTCAACGGGTCGTGGCCGGCCCGCTCGGCCAGCTCGGCGAGGAGCCGGCGGATATCCACGGAGCCGAGGTGCGGCGGGAGTCCCGTCGCCTCCAGTCGGGCGGTGGTCAGGACGTCGTCGATCAGCCGCTCCAGCTCGGCGAGGTCATCCTCCACGACCCGCAGACGGGCCTCGCTCTCCCCGTCACGCGGGAGGAGGGCCAGCGCCACCCGGATGCGCGCCAGGGGGGAGCGCAGCTCGTGCGACACGTTGGCCAGGAGCTCCTTCTGCCCGCCCACCAGGCGCTCGACGCGCTCGGCCATGTCGTTGAAGGCGCGCGTCAGCTCCCGCAGCTCGTCGTGGTGCGGTTTCCGCCCCGGCCACCAGCGACGGAACCCGCGGCCCGCCTCCTCGGGGACCCGGTAGGCGAGCTCGCCGCGGCCGAGGCGCCGCGCCGCCTCGGTGAGGCGCTCCACCGGCCGGGAGATCCGGCGCGCCAGCGGAGCGGCGGCCACCGCGACGATGAGCAGCACGAGGGCCACGGTGAGCCCGGGCCGCCAGAAGGTGGCGGCGTGCAGGGGCCGGGGAGCCGAGACCTCGACGAACCCGACGACCGCGCCGGAGCCCGGCGCCCGGACCGCGGTCGCCACGAACCAGGGCGCGGGACGCGTCAGGAGGCTCCCGCCGCGGAGGTCCGCCAGCTCGCTCGGGGTCAGCATCCGGAGCTCGGCGCCGGCGGCGACCATCCGCCGCCCGTCGGCATCCCGGACCGTCACGTCGACGTCGAGATCGTCGTGGAGCTGGCGAACCCGCCGGTTCAGCTCGTCCGGATGGGCGAAGCTCTCGGCGACGAGCGCGGCGACGTGGCGGGCTCCCCGCTCCGCGACCTGACGCTGGAACACGCTGCGCTGGCCGACGGCGAAGGCGATGGTCGCCGCGAGCCCGACGATCAGGAGCACGCCGAGGAAATGCCGGTAGATGCGCCAGTACAGGCGCGGCACGGTCAACCCTCGCCGCGGGACAGCCGGTAACCCACGCCCCGCACCGTCTTGATGTGGCGCGGCGCCCTGGGGTTCACCTCGAGCTTGGCCCGGAGCTTCGAGATGTGCACGTCGATCGAGCGATCGAAGGCCTCGTAGGCCTCCCCCTTGAGGGCGTCGAGGAGCTGTTCCCGCGAGAGCACGCGGCCGGCCGCCCGGGCCAGGGCGGCCAGGAGCTCGAACTCGTAGTGCGTGAGCACGGGACGCCGCCCGCCGACGGTGACCTCGCGGGCGTCGAAGTCGATCGCGAGCTCGCCGGAGCGGAAGCGCCGGGGGCCGGCCGGGACACCCGGGCCCGCCGGCGCGCCGGGCCCGGCGGCACGCCGCAGCACCGCGCGGATGCGGGCGAGCAGCTCGCGGGGATTGAAGGGCTTGGCGAGGTAGTCGTCGGCCCCCAGCTCGAGCCCCACGATCCGGTCGACGTCGTCGCCCTTGGCGGTGAGCATGACCACCGGGATCGCCTGCAGCTCGGGGGCCGCCCGGATGCGGCGGCACACCTCCAGGCCGTCCGCCCCGGGCAGCATCACGTCGAGCAGCACCACGTCGAAGTGCCGCTTCCGGAGGGCCGCGAGGCCGCGCTCCCCATCACCGGCGACGGCGACGTCGATCTCGTTCTTGCCGAGATACTCCGCCACCAGGGCGCCCAGGCGCGCGTCGTCGTCGATGAGCAGCGCGGCCACGCGGTTCGACATGCGTCCGGGCCGTCAGTGCAGGTGGCTCAGCCGATGCGCCCGCACATAGTCGGCCAGGGCCTTGCGCTGGGCCGGGGTGAGGACGTCGTGCACCTCGACCAGCGCCTGGTGGATCGTGTCCCGGACGCGCTCCCGCTCGGCGTCAGCCTGCTGGTGGAGCGCCTCGACCCGGGCCGGATCGACCGCATCGGCCTCGAACAGCCGGAGCGCCTCTTCCAGGTGCGCCCGCCGGGTCGCCCGCTGGGCTTCCAGCGTCGCGAAGACGCGGTCGCGCGCTCCATGGATCGCGGTGCGCTGATCCGGCGTCACCCGGGCCTCGTCCAGCGCCTCGTCGATCGCCGAGACGATCATCCGCTTCATGATCCCGTGCCGGCCCCCGGCGTGAGCGCCGAAGGCCACGGCGCCCACTCCGGCCACCAGACCCGCCGTCACCCCGGCCACCATCCCGATCACCGTCCGTCGCGTCATGGCTCGACTCCTCCTCGTTTGGGGTTGCGCGGGCTCTCGGCCCGCTCGCCTCCGAGGATGGAGCCCCGCCGTTAAGCGCGTTTGTGCGCTGCGTAAAGTTTCGTGAAGCCGCCGTGGCGAGCCGCCCGCCAGCCCGAGCGCCTCGGCAAGGCTGACGTATCCGCCCCAGCCGCGATGGCGGCCCGGGACTTGACGCCCTGCCGACTCCGGTGATCTAGTGCGGCCCAAGACGACCCGCCGTGACCCCCGGGGGCGCGCGTCGCCGGAGGAGGACTGCCATGCGTCGAGGATTCGTGACCGCCGCCGCCATCATCCTCATCGCGGGCCCCGCCGTAGGCGCCGCCCAGGAGGCGCGACCCGGACCGGTGCCGATGACGCCCGGCGGAGCGCCGACAGGCGGGATGGGCGGGGGCCGAGGCGGCGGCATGATGGGCGGCGGCATGATGGGAATGCACAGCGGCATGCCCGGGATGCGAGGTCGAGACCACCTCGAGCACCTCATGGTCCACGACCCGAAGGCGGCGGCCCGCATCATGCGGTTCCGCGCCGACATGCTCCGCGCCATCAGCGAGGTGCTCCAGCGCCACGCCACCGAGCTGGAAAAGGCCCAGTGAGACACGCGCCAGAAGGTGGCGGATGCGGCTACCCGAGGTAGTCGCGGAGGTCGAGCCGGCTCCATAGATCCCGGGGGGGCTCGGCCACCTCCGGGAACCCGGGGTCCAGGGACTTGGTGGCGTCGATCCCCAGCCGCGTGCTGAGGAGGCGGCTGCCGCCCGGGGCCGAGTGCCAGGGCGGGTAGCCGGTGGGATCGACCCGCGAGATGTACGATCCCGGCACGACGAAGAACGAGCGGTCGGCCTGAGTCCGGGTCATCATGGCCCAGATGACCTTGCGGTCGTCGTAGATGTCCACGTCCTCGTCCACCACGATCGCGCACTTGAAGCGATAGGCCCCGAGCGCCGCCAGCGCCGCGTTGACTCCCAGCCCTTCCATGTCCTTCCGGACCTGGACGTACACCAGGTTGCCGGCCCCGGAGACGGGCACGTTGATGGCCGTGATCTGCGGGATCAGCTGCTGGAGCTGGGAGAGCACCACGCCCTCCATCCCGAGCGTGCATGGTGCCTCCCGGGGACGAGCGTGCTCGGAATCGATCGGGTGCGTCCCACCATAGAAGCGGGCCCCGGCGCTGTCAAGGGATCGCCGGGGGACGAGCTCGGCCGGCGAGCTCGGCCGCTTGACGCGAGCCGACCCCGGCCCTAGGCTCTACTCTCGACAAGGAGGCACGCGTGAGGCGCCTGATCGTCTCGATACTCCCCGGGCTGGTCGCCGCCGGCCTGCTCGCGAGCTCCCCGGCCGACTCGCAGGTCCGGCTGGCCCAGGAGCCGTCTCAGGGCCGGCCGACCCCGCAGCCCGCGTCGGCGGCGAAGATCCACTGGCGGACCGCGCTGTACGGAGCCTTCGAGGAGGCCCTGCAGGTCAAGAAGCCCTTGGTCGTGTACTTCTACCAGCGGGCGTGTCAGTGGTGCGACCGGATCGAGGCCGGTCCGTTCGCCAGCCCGGAAGTCAACGCGCTCGGCGACAAGGCCGTCTTCGCGCGGATCGACTACGAGCAGGACGACCAGCACAAGAACGTCTCGAAGATGGTGCAGTCGCTCCGGATCGATCGCTTTCCCACCGTCGTGCTGCTGGACGTCTGGCCGGACGCGATCATGGAGCGAGGACGCGTGGTCGGGTACTTCGACATCCTGACCTACTACTTCCGTCTGAGCCAGCTCTTCCTGGAGCCGCCCGCCACCAAGCCCACGCCCAAGCCCTGAGCGGCGGCGCCCTCACGGCGGAGGGTGCCCGAGGGCGGCCAGGAGCTTGTCCAGGAAGCCCCCGAACGCGCCGTTGCTCATGACCAGGACGACGTCGCCCGGCCGGAGTCCGCGCGCGACGCGCAGGACCAGCGCGTCGACCTCCGGCTCGGCCTCCGCCTCGATCCCCTGGCGGCCGAGCGCCGCCGTCAGGCGGGCCACGTCCAGCCGCTGGTCGGCCGGGACCATGTCGTGGGGCTCGGGGATCTTGAGGCTCACCCGCCCGGCGCCGGCGAAGGCCAAGGCGTACTCGTCCTGATGGATGTTGCGGCGGCTGGTGTTGGAGCGGGGCTCGAACACCGCCCACACGCGCCGGCCGGGGTAGCGGGCGCGGATGGCGGCGAGGGTCTCCCGGACCGCGGTCGGGTGGTGGGCGAAGTCGTCGATCACGGTGACCCCGCCCACCTCCGCCCGCAGCTCCTGCCGCCGGCGGACGCCGGCGAACGTCGCGAGGCCGTGCCGGACCTCCTCGAGCGCGAGGCCGAGGCCCAGGGCGGCCGCCACCACGCCGAGGGCGTTCTCCACGTTGTGGGCGCCGCCGAGCGGCAGGCGCATCGGGCCGATGACCCGGCCGCGCTCGAGGACGTCGAAGCGCGCGCCCTCCGGATCGAGCGCCAGGTCACGCACCGTGTAGTCCGCGGCCGCATCATGGGCGGCGGCATAGGTCACGACCCGCGCCGGGCCGCGGCGCGCGATCCGCAGGGCATTCGGGTAGGCGGCGCTGACCGCCAGCAGGCCGTCCGGCGGCAGCAGCCCCACGAAGCGCTCGAAGGCCGACTCGTAGTGGGGCAGGTCGCGGAAGATGTCGGCGTGGTCCAGCTCGATGCTGGTGAGGATCGCCGTCCGCGGTCGGTAGTGGAGGAACTTCGGCCCCTTGTCGAAGTACGCCGTGTCGTACTCGTCACCCTCGACCACGAAGTGGGGGCCGGCGCCGAGCCGGTAGTTCGCCGCGTAGTTCCGGAGGACCCCGCCGACCAGGAAGGAGGGGTCACGGCCCGCCTCCACCAGCACGTGTCCCATCAGCGCCGCGGTCGTCGTCTTCCCGTGGGTGCCGACGACCACCACCGCGTGCCGCGCGTCCAGGAAGAAGCTACCCAGCGCCGCCGGGAAGCTCATCTGCGGCAGGCGGCGGGCCCGCACCTCGCCGGCCTCGGGGTTCACGCGGCGGATGACGTTGCCGATGATGACCAGGTCCGGCTTGGCGGCGTCGAGGTTGGCCGGGCTGTACGGCGTCAGCACGCGGATGCCCCAGGCCGCCAGCATCTCGCTCATCGGCGGGAAGACGTTCTGGTCGCTCCCGGTCACCTCGTAGCCCGCGGTCTTGAGCATCCCCGCGAACGAGCCCATCCCGGTCCCGGCCACGCCCACGAAGTGGATGCGCCGGACGCTCCGGCGGTCCACGGCCGGGAGGACCACCCCGTCGTCGGCGAGCCGCGCGCCCGGCGCCGGATCAGGCGCCATGCCCGAGACCCTCGACCACCGCGTCGTGAAAGCGCGGGCGAAAGGCGCGGATGCGGGTCTCGGCGCGCCCGCGGGCGGTCCGGTTGGTGCAGAGGGCGACGACCAGCCCGCGGGCCCGGTCGATCCACACGCTCGTGCCGGTGAAGCCGAGGTGGCCGACGGCGCCGGGCGGGCGGGCACCCAGGAGGCGGCCGGCGGATGACCCGGCGGGGGCGTCACCGGGCAGCCGGGTGTCGAAGCCGAGGGCGCGGCTGCTCCCGGGCGTCTCGCCGTCCCGCCGGAGCGCGCGCTCCCAGAGTCCACCCGGCGCGACCCGTCCGGCGCCGGCGAGCTCGTCCAGCACCGCCCGGCCGAACGCCGCGACGTCCCCGACGGTCCCGAAGAGCCCGGCGTGCCCGGCCACGCCGTCCATCGCCCAGGCGTTGTCGTCGTCCACCTCGCCGGGGGCCGACGGATACGGCCCGATCGGCGCCCACAGCCCTTCCTGGCCGGGGGCCGCCTCGCGAGGACGCGTCGCCCCGGTGGACGCGATCGTGGCCGGCTCCGGGCCGGCCGGGGGCGCCGAGAGCCGCCGGAAGCGCGCGGCGAGCCCGAGGGGCGCCGCCACGCGCTCGGCGAAGAGCGCGTCGAGCGGGACGCCCGCCGCCACCGAGAGCAGCTCCCCGAGGACGAGGAAGCCCACGTCGCTGTACACCGCGCGCGCCCGGGGCGGCTCGGCCGGCGGCGTCGCCAGCGCCTGGTCGACGACCGCCCGGCGGGCCGCCGCCCGCCGCGCAGGGTCGCAGTCGCGGGCGAAGAGCCGCGGCTCCTCCCGCATCACCGGCGCGAAGAAGGGTCTGAAGGCCGGGAGGCCGGCGCGGTGGTAGAGCAGGTCGCCGAACGTGACGCCGGCCCGCCCCGCGGCCGAGTCCGGACCATAGCGCGCGACCGGCGTGTCGGGCTCGAGCTTGCCCTCGCCCCACAGCGAGAGGAAGGCGGCGGTGGTGCACATCACCTTGGTGAGCGAGGCGAGATCGAAGAGCGTTCGCGCGGTGGCATCCCCGGCCGCGCCCTCGAACAGACACTCGCCGCCGCGCAGGACCAGGGCCGCCGCGCCGGGGAAGATCCCCGAGGCGACGCCCTCGTCGAGGAGCGTCTGGAGCCGCGCGCTCACCGTGATTCCCCGGCGGCGACCGCCGGCTCCAGAAACGTCAGGGTCCCCGCGCCCGCGTCCAGCCGGACGCGGCTGCCGAGGGGGACGGGCAGGTTCACCGTCCCGTGGCCGATGGGGAAGCCGCCGACGCACGGGAGCCCGATCTCGGCGGCCAGCGTCGCCAGGACCTCGGCGCTCGTGTACTCGCCGCCCGGCTCCTCACAGTCGGTGAACTCGCCGAGCGCGATTCCGCGCACTCGGTCGAACACGCCGGCCAGGGCGAGGTGGGTCCACAGGCGGTCGAGGCGATACGGCCGCTCGCCGACGTCCTCGAGCAGCAGGATCGCCCCCTCCAGCGGGGGAAGGTAGGGCGTGCCGAGCAGGCGCGTCAGCACCGAGAGGTTGCCGCCGAGGAGGGGCCCCTCGGCGACGCCGCCGACGAGCGGGGTGCCGGAGAGCGGCGGCGCCAGCGACCCCGTCGCCTCCAGGAGCTGGAAGAGCCGGTCGACGGCCTCGGGGGACTGGGTGCCGAGCTGGGTGAGGACCGGGCCGTGGACGCTGACCCAGCCGACGGCCTGGAGCGCGAGGTGGAGCGCGGTGAGGTCCGAGAAGCCGATCACCGGCTTGGGCCGGAAGGCCGAGGCCCGGAGCTTCGGCCAGAGCCCGGGGAGGAGCCGCATGCTCCCGTAGCCGCCGCGGGCCGCGAACACCGCGCGCACCGAATCGTCGGCCAGCGCGGCCGTCAGCTCGTCGAGTCGCCGGGTATCGTCGCCGGCCAGGTAGCGCGTCCGGGCGAAGAGGCCCTGGTCGAAGACCGGCCGGTAGCGGACGCGGAGGACGCGGAGCCCCGCCTCGAAGGTCTCGCGCTCGAACGGCCCGGCCGGCGCGACGATCGCCACCTCGTCGGACGCCCGAAGCCCGCTCGGCCGCGTGAAACGCGTCACGGCGAGTCGATTGTATCAGCCGCCCGACGGGGGCACCAAGCGTCGGCGTGAATCGCGGCCCTCGTTGCGGCGCTCCGCCGCCCCGGGCTACAATGCCAGTCTCAGCGATGCCACGGCAGCGAGTCGATCTGCCCGCCATCGAGTGCCTCTCCATCCTCGACGCCGAGGGCGCCGTCGACCGGACGCTGGAGCCGGAGATCCCGCCGGGCGACCTCCAGCGCCTGTACCGGACCTGCCTCCTGGCCCGCCGGTTCGACGAGCGCATGCTTCGCCTGCAGCGGCAGGGGCGGATCGGGACCTATCTGCCCGCCCGCGGCCACGAGGCCGCGATCCTGGGGAGCGTGTACGCGCTCCGCCCGACCGACTGGCTGGTGCCCGTCTGGCGCGAGTGGCCGGCCTACGTGTGGCGTGGCTGGCCGCTGGAGAGCCTGATCCTCCTCTACGCCGGCTTCACCGAGGGCACGCGGCCCCCCGACGGCCTCCGGGACCTGCCCGTGTGCGTCCCCATGGGCAGCCACGTCCCGCACGCGGTGGGCGTCGCCTACGCCGCCCGCTACAAGCGAGAGGAGAGCGTGACGCTCTGCTACTTCGGGGACGGGGCCAGCTCTCACGGCGACACCCAGGAGGCGTTGAACTTCGCCGGCATCTTCCAGGTCCCGCTCGTCTTCGTGTGCATCAACAACCAGTGGGCCATCTCGGTCCCGCGCGCGCGGCAGACCCGGGCCCCGACGCTCGCCCAGAAAGCCGTCGCCTACGGCTTCCCGGGCGTCCAGGTGGACGGGAACGACCTCCTCGCCGTCTACGTCGCGACCCGCGAGGCGGTGGAGCGCGCCCGGCAGGGTGGCGGCCCGACGCTCATCGAGGCGGTGACCTATCGCCTCCTCGCGCATTCGACCGCGGACGATGCCTCCCGGTACCGGAGCGACGCCGAGGTGGCCGAGTGGGAGGCCAAGGAGCCGCTCGTGCGCTTCCGCCGGTACCTCGAGGCCAAGAGCCTCGTGGACGAGCGGCTCCACGCGGAGCTGGACGCCGAGGTGGACGGCGAGGTCCGGGCGGCGATCGAGCGCGCCGAAGCGCAGATGCGCGAGGCCCGCCCTCTTGATCCTGCGGCCGCTCGTCCGCCATCATCATCGCCATGACGAGCCGGCCGCGGGATGGCGTGGTGGTGGTCGCGGAGTGGGCATGAAGATCGGGGAGATCGAGACCATCATGGTCGACATCCCGACGCGCCGGCCCCACGCCATGTCGTTCGGGACGGTGACCCTCCAGAACTTCGTGATCGTCCGCATGCGGACGGACGCCGGGCTCGAGGGGCTGGGGGAAGCGGCGATCCCCGGCGGCCCCACCTGGAACGAGGAGTCCGCCGAGACGGTCAAGGCCGTCATCGACCGCTACCTGGCGCCCGTCCTGCTCGGCCAGGACCCGTTCCAGGTCGAGCGCCTCCTCCGCGAGATGGATCGTGCGGCGAAGGGGAACCACTTCGCCAAGGCCGCGCTCGAGTTCGCCTGCTTCGACCTGATGGGCCGGGCCCTTCGGGTGCCGGTGAGCGCACTCCTCGGGGGCGTGGTCCGGGACCGCATCCCCTACAGCTGGAGCCTGGCCACCGGCGACACGGACCAGGAGATCGCCGAGGCCCGGACGTGGGCCGACGGGGGCAGCACCCTCTTCAAGGTCAAGGTGGGCGTGCGGCCGGCTGCCGAGGACCTGGGCCGCCTCGAGCGGATCGCCGCCGCCTTGCCGCCGCCGGTCCGGGTCCGGGCCGACGCCAACCAGGGCTGGGACGAGCCGACCACGCTCCGGCTGCTCCCGCGCCTCGAGGCCACCGGGATCGACCTCCTCGAGCAGCCGGTGCCGCGCTGGAATCGCGCCGCGATGGCCCGGATCACCGCGGCCTCGCGGCTGCCGATCATGGCCGACGAGAGCGTCGGCACGATCCAGGAGTGCCTGGAGGCCGCGCGGCTCCACCTGGCGCACGTCTGGAGCCTGAAGCTGACCAAGGCGGGCGGGCTCCTGCGGGCCAAGCAGGCGGCCGCCATCGCCGAGGCGGCCGGTGTCCCGTGTTACGTCGGGAACATGATCGAGACCGCGATCGGCACGGCGGCCTATGCGCACTTCGCCGCCTCCACCCCCGTGGTGACCGAGGGGTGCGAGCTCTTCGGCCCGCTCCTGCTCGCCGACGACCTGACCCGCGAGGGGATCCGGTACCAGGACGGTCACGTCCTCGTGCCTGACGGCCCCGGGCTCGGCGTCACCCTCGACGAGGCCAAGCTGGAACGATATGCCCGGCGCGCGTGACCTGCACGCGCGATACCGGGGCCAGAGGAGACACGCCATGACGAGACGAGTCGGGATCGGGGTCCTGGTGACGCTGGTGGTGGCCGGGCTCGTCACGCCGGTGCTGGCCCAGAAACCGGCCAGGATCGGGGTGCTGACGCCGCTGTCCCCGCCAGGGGATGCGAGCGCCGGGCAGTTCATCGTCCGGGGCGCCAAGATGGCCGCCGACGACGTGAACGCCCGGGGCGGGGTGCTCGGCGGGCGGAAGGTCGAGCTGGTCATCGAGGACGATTCCGGCACGCCCGAGAAGGGCGCGGCGGCCTTCCGGAAGCTCGCCACCCAGGACCAGGTCGTCGCCGTCATCGGGCAGTTCCACAGCTCGGTGATGACGGCGGTGCAGGCCCTGGCCGAGCAGTTCCAGATCCCCATCTTCGCCACCCAGGCCTCGGCGCGGGGGATCACCGAGCGGCACCTCACCTACACCTTCCGCACGCACGTCATCGACCCGGACCGGGTGCGGCTCTGGAACCAGTGGATCAAGGAGCGGGGCTTCAAGCGGGTCGCCCTCATCGCCGAGAACACGGACTACGGGGTCGGCGTCGTCGAGGAGACCCGGAGCCTGTTCAAGACGATGGACGTCAAGGCGGAGCTGAAGACGATCATCTTCGACCGGACGTCGGTGGATCTCACCCCCCAGCTCCTCGAGATCAAGAGCTGGAATCCCGACCTCGTCCTGAACGTCGGGGTCGGCACCCCGGTCTACCTGATCATCAAGCAGGCGTACGACGTCGGGCTCTTCCCGGCCGTGCCCATGCTGGTCTCCTACGACCTGCCGGCCCGGCCCGAGTACTGGAAGAACCTGGCCGACAAGGGCACCTACCTCGTGTTCATCGCGTACTACCACCCGACGATGAAGCTCACCGCGCGGGGCGAGGCCATGCGGAAGAAGTACCGCGAGCAGTTCAACGAGGACCCCGTCTACGGCGCCCTCAACGGGTACGCCCAGGTCCTCCTGCTGGCCGACGCCCTCAACGCGGCCAAGAGCGACAAGGGCGAGGACCTGGTCAAGGGCCTCCTGGCCAACAAATTCGAGGGCTGGAACGCCACCATCGGCTTCACGCGCGGCGAGGGGCCCTACTGGCAGCAGTGGACGCCGCCGATGCTCTTCATGCAGTACACCAAGCCCGACATGCCGTTCGCCGAGGCCAAGATCGTCTTCCCGGCCGAGTTCAAGACCGCCGACATGGTGCCGGCGCCCAAGCGCTGAGGCACTGGCCGCCCCTTCGCGGATGAGGGGCATCCCCGGTGGACGCGCACCTCCTCTCCCAGTACGTCCTCTCCGGCATCGTCATCGGGCTGCTCTACAGCCTCATGGCCCTCGGGATCACCTTCATCTACAGCGTCATGAAGATGATCAACTGGAGCATGGGCGAGTTCTACATGATCGGCAGCTACGTCCAGTACGCGCTGCTGGCGACCGTGCTCGGCCCCGAGCGGTGGTATCTCGCCCTGCCCCTGGCGATGGGCACGGTCTTCCTGCTCGGCCTGGTCGTCCAGCGAGTCCTGTTGCGGCCGATGTTCGTGGGCATGATCGAGCGGCGCGACGAGTACGCGACCGTCGTCACGATCGCGCTCATGGTGTTCTTCCGGAACCTGGCCATCGTCCTCGGCGGCCCGAACCAGTACGCCCCCCGCGACTACGCCCGCCCGCGGATGCTCGGCACGCTGCCGATCTCGGGGAACCGGTTCGTGGCCCTGGTGGCCACCCTGATCCTCCTGGGCCTCTTCGCCCTCGCCATCAAGACGACCTGGGTGGGCCGGGCCCTCCGCGGCGCCGCCCAGAACCGCGTGGGGATCCAGACGGCCGGCATCGACGTCCTCCGCCTCGACATGCTCGCCTTCGGCGTGGGCGTGGCCCTGGCGGCCGCGGCCGGGGCGCTCCTGGCGCCGGACTTCCTGGTCTATCCCGAGAACGGGGCGATCTCGACCTTCAAGGGGTTCGAGATCATCGTCATCGGTGGGCTCGGCTCCATCGGCGGGAGCGTCGTCGGCGGCCTGCTGCTCGGCGTGATCGAAGCGCTCGGCTCGGTCTTCCTCTCGGCGGCCTACAAGGACCTCTACGGCTTCGTGCTGCTCATCGCCCTCCTGGTGTTCCGCCCCACCGGCCTCTTCGGCGAGCGCGAGCGCACGGTGTGAGGGCTCCGGTGGGCGGCGCGTCCGGCCGCCCCATCGTCCTGTTCGATGGGGTCTGCCAGCTCTGCAACGGCTCGGTCCTGTTCATCGTGAAGCGGGACCCGAGCCGGCAGTTTCGCTTTGCGGCGCTGCAATCCACGGCCGGGGCGGCCCTGCTCCGGACGTTCGGTCTGCCGACCGATGTGCTGGACACGCTGGTCCTCATCGAGGGCGATCGCGTGTTCACCCGCTCGACGGCGTCCCTGCGGATCGCCCGGAGGCTGTCCGGGCTCTGGCCGCTGCTCTACGGGCTCATCGTCGTTCCCCGGCCGCTCCGCGACCTCCTCTACCGGGTGGTGGCGAGGAACCGTTACCGCTGGTTCGGCCGGCGCGACGCCTGCATGATGCCGACCCCCGACCTCCAGGAACGCTTCCTCGAGTGAGACGAGATCCCGTGCGAACCCCGGGCCCTCAGTCCGGGAGCTTCCGCGCCGTGAGGACCGGAGCGAGGCGCGGGATCCGGGCGGCCAGGCGGCGGCCGGCGGCCGCGGCGAGGCCGGCGAGGCCCGGGGGGTAGGCGCGGGCCACCACGATCACCAGCAGGGCGAACAGGACCATGCGCAGCTCGCCCCAGGGGCGGAGCGCCTCCGAGAGCAACTCGATGAAGAGCGCCCCCATCACCGGACCGGCGAAGGTCCGGAGGCCCCCGACGATCACCATGATGACCACGATCGCCATCTCGTTGAACTTCATCGGGGCCGGCGAGAGCAGCCCCACGTAGTGCCCCTGGAAGCCGCCGGCGGTGGCCGCGAACACCGCCGAGACGGCGAAGACGAACCGCTTCCACTTGAAGGTGTCCACGCCCATGACCGCCGCCGCCTCTTCGTCATCCCGGATGGCGCGCAGGTAGGCGCCGATCCGGGAGTGGACGATCTCCCAGGCCGCCAGCAGCGCGGCCAGGGCCAGTCCGAGGAAGAGATAGTAGTAGGCGGTCGGGCGCGGCGTGCCGAAGAGCAACGGGGTGCGCAGGCCGAGATCGCCGCGGGTGAGCTGGTACTCCACGGTGATCAGGAGCCGGATCGATTCGGCGAACGCCCAGGTGGCCAGCGCGAGATAGATGGCCCGCATCCGGAGGCAGAGGGTCCCGAGCCCGTAGCCGACCCCGGCCGCCACGCCGACCCCGGCCGCCACGCCGACCAGGATCGGCACGCCGGCGTGCTGGACCAGCAGGGCGGAGGTGTAGGCGCCGATCCCGGCGAAGGTGTGGTGGGCCAGGGAGAACTGCCCGGTATAGCCGGCCAGGAGGTTCCAGCCGAGGGCCAGGATCACGTAGTAGAAGCTCGTGACGAGCACGTGGGCGTGATACTCCGAGACGACCCAGGGCAGCCAGGCCAGCGCGGCGTAGGCCACGAGGCACCAGCCGAGACGGCGCGCGCGGGGCACCGGCTCAGACGCCGAGGAGGGCGTCCCGGATCAGCTCGCGGAGCTGGTCGGCGAAGGCGGCCCGTGGCCCCTCGCGACGGACCTGGCCCATCTCGAGCAGGTAGAGGTAGTCGGAAACCTCGACCGCCTTGGTGATGTTCTGGTCGACCAGGAGGATCGTCACGGCCGCCGCCCGGGCCTCCAGCAGGCGCGCGTAGGCCTGCTGGGCGACGCGTGGAGCGAGGCCGGCCGACGGCTCGTCCACCAGGAGGAGGCGCGGCTCGCTGGCCTGCTCCTTGGCCAGCGAGAGCATCTTGGCCTCGCCGCCGCTCAGCGCCGTGGCGCGCAGGCGGCGCTTCCCCTGGAGGCTCGGGAACTCGGCGTACGCGCGCTCGACCATCGCGGCGACCCGCGACCGATCGCGCCGGAAGACCCAGCTCCCGAGCAGGAGGTTTTCCTGCACCGTGAGCTGGGGAAAGATGTTCGCGCCCTGCGGCACATAGCTCAGGCCGAGCCGCTTGATCCGATGGGGGGCCAGGGCCTGGATCTCGCGCCCCGCGAACCGGATCCGGCCCTGGCGCGGGTGCAGGAACCCGAAGATCGTCTTGAGGAGCGTCGACTTCCCGGCCCCGTTGGGTCCGATGATGCCGGTGATCGTCCCCGGCTCGACCCGGAGCCGGATGCCATTCAGGACATCGATCCCCTCGACGTAGCCGGCGACGATCCCGTCCAGCTCGAGGAGCGCCATCGCTAGCGCCCCAGGTAGGCCTCGAGCACCAGCGAGTGGTTCGCGACCTCCTCGAACGAGCCCTCGGCGATGAGGCGCCCCTCGTGCATCACCGACACCCGCGGGCAGAGTCGACGGAGAGTGGCCATCTCGTGGGAGACGATGAGGAAGGTCACTCCCTCCTGCCGGTTCATCCAGACGATCGCCTCCATGATGGTGTCCTTGATCGTCGGGTGCACGCCGGCGAACGGCTCGTCCATCAGGAAGAGATGCAGCGGGTGGACCATGAGGCCACGGGCGATCTGGATCAGCATGCTCTGGCCGCCGGACAGCTCCTTGGCCAGGGCGTGACGGAGGCCGTCCAGGGTGACGAAGGCGAGCAGCTGGCGCGCCCGGGCGAGGATCTCAGGCCGCGGGCGGCCCGCTCCCCGATCGAGCTCGGCCAGGGCCGGCACCAGCACATTTTCGAGGACCGTCATGTTCCCGAAGAGCTTGGGGATCTGGAACGTGCGGGCCACGCCGCGGCCGGTGATCTCGTGCGGGCGCAGACGGTCGATCCGCTCGCCGCGGAGGTAGATCTGGCCGGCGTCGGGGCGGTAGAGGCCGGAGATCAGGTTGATCGTCGTGGTCTTGCCCGAGCCGTTGGGCCCGATCAGGCCCCGGATCTCGCCGTCGCCGATGGCCAGCCCGAGACCGTCCACCGCCGTGAGCCCGCCGAACCGCTTGGTGAGCCTCCACGTCTCGAGGAGTCCCCCCTTGTCCAGCACGCCCGTGCCTCCTCCGGTCCGCCGCCCGGCGTTGGTCCCCTTCATTCGCAGGGAGCGGGATGGCTTTGTCAAGGGCCCGCCTTGCGTCGCGGGCCGGAGTGCTCTACCCTCGCCTCATCCTGGCCCCCCTGACCGACCCGGAAGGTAACTTCTACAATGACGCCGGCACGCTCGTCCTGCTCCGCCTGAGCGGGACGACGCTCACGCGCCTGGCCGAGGCGCCCATCGGCCACTGGTCGCAGGGCGTCGCGTTCTCGGCCGATGGGCGCACCATCGTGGTCGGGAACATGGTCGAGCGGGACCTGCAGGTGTTCGAGCTGGCGGGCGGCACCCTGCGCGACACCGGCATCCGGATCAAGGTGAAGGGCGGGGCGGCGGCCATTCGCACGGCGGACCGGTAGAGCCGCCGAGACCGGACGGCCGAGCTTCCGCTCGGGGCGGCTCGAGGAGCACTGGCCGCCGGCTGCCTCAGCAGAAGACCGCCAGGTGAAACGAGCGGTCCGCGGCGGCCCCGGCGTTGTCGAAGGTTGCCACGACGACGCCGTGCAGGTTCGCCAGCTTCTGGGCGACGACGACCTTGCCGGGAGGCGAGAGCGTCGTGGTTGGCGTCCCGATGGTCCCGAGATACGCGCAGGTCCGAACGTCCCGGTTGAAGATCACCTCGTATCGCCCCACCGCGGTCCGCGCGAACGAGGTGACGCCGCTCTGACGCGCCAGTGCGCCGGTGCCGTTGGCGACCGCCCAGAGTTTCGTCGCGGCCGCCCCGGGGGGCCCCGCCGGCCCCTGAGGGCCTTCGGCGCCGGCCGGGCCCTCCGGCCCCTGAGGGCCTTCCGGCCCTTGAGGGCCCTCCGGCCCTTGAGGGCCTTCGGGGCCGGCCGGGCCCTGCGGCCCTCCGGGCCCGCGGGCTCCTCGCGGTCCGACGATCGCCCAGTGGACGGCCCGCTCGCCGACGCGGCACCCGGCGGTCGGCGCCACGACGCGGGCCAGGCCGTCTGACGTCCGCAGGCAAGCGTGGATCAGCGTGGGGTTGCCGCCGTGCCGCGGCTCCGGGTCGCCGCGGCTCCCGGCGGGCAGGCTCAGGATTCCTGCCAGGATGCCTCCCGTGACGAGCCATCGGATGCGTGAGTGCGCCATGTCACCCCTCCTGTGACGAGCGGCAGATCGAAACTCGCGCGGCCACCGCGCGGGACGGAGGCTGAGCCTCGCGGGGCACGTGTCAGTCGCGCCCTCCCGCCGGCTGGGTGCGTCAAGCGTAGCCGCCGTGCCAGGGGGGTGCAAGGGGGACCGGCGAGAATCGCGACGCTCGGGCCCCGGGGCCTCGCCGCACGGTGAGCCTTGCGTGGTGGGCCGGGGTGCTCTACCCTCGCCTTGCTCGGCCACCGGCCGACCGGAAGGAGGGAGCGCCGGGAGCACCATGTTTCCTCACCTCTTCGCGCCGCTTCTGCTGAAGGGCGTGACCCTCCGGAACCGCATCGTCAGCACGCCGCACAGCGACGGCATGGCCGACGCCGGCCTCGTCACCGCGCGGATGGTCGCTTACTTCGCCGCCAAGGCCGAGGGCGGCGCGGGCCTCGTCATGGGGCCGGCGGGCGGTGCCGTCCATCCCACGTCTCCGACCCGGGCCGGCGGCCTGGAGCTCTATCGCCCCGAGGCCGCGGCCGGGCTCGCCCGCCTGGCCCGGGTCGTCCACGCGGCCGGCGCGGCGTACATCCCGCAGCTCACTCACTGGGGACGCCGCGGCAGCTCCGGCGATCGGCCGGACCCCCTCCTCGCCCCGTCGCCGATCCCCGAGCCGGTGAGTGCCGAGAACCCGCGAGCCCTCACCGAGGCGGAGATCGCCGAGATCGTGGCCGCCTATGCCGCCGCCGGGCGCAGGGCCCAGGAGGCGGGCGCCGACGGGGTGGACCTCGTGGCCTACGCGAACCACCTGCCGGACCAGTTCTGGTCGCCCCTCAGCAACCGCCGGGCGGACCGATATGGCGGCTCCCTGGAGAACCGGCTGCGCTTCAGCCTCGAGGTGCTGGAAGCGATCCGGCAGGCCGTCGGGCCCTCGTTCATCGTCGGCCTGCGGATCAGCGGGAACGAGTTCGTCGAGGGCGGCCTGGAGCCGCCCACGCTGCGGGAGATCGCCCGGCGCCTGGTCGCGTCCGGCCGGCTCGACTACCTGAGCGTCTCGGGCGGCGCCGGGATGACGCCGTGGGCCCAGGCCGCGGTCGTCCCCGGGCACTGGTGGCCACAGGGGTGTTACGCCGAGTATGCCCGCGCCATGCGCGAGGTGGCGGACGGGCTGCCGATCCTGTACGCGGGCCGGGTCGTCCGGCCCGAGATGGCCGAGCGGCTCATCGCCGACGGCGCCTGTGACCTGGTGGCGATGACGCGCGCGATCCTCGCGGATCCGGAGCTGCCGACCAAGGCGCGCGAGGGGCGGCTCGACGAGATCCGCTATTGCGTGGGGGCCAACGTCTGCATCGCGCGACGGTACGGGCATCACCAGCCGGTCGCCTGCATCTACAACCCGAGCGGGGGCCGGGAAACCGAGCTGGAGCCGGTGCGGCGGGCCGATCCGGCGCGCCGGATCACCGTCGTGGGCGGAGGCCCCGCCGGCCTCGAGGCGGCCCGCGTGGCGGCCGAGCGCGGTCACCGGGTCATCCTGTTCGAGGCGACGGCCGAGATCGGCGGGCATCTTCGTCTCGAAGCCGCCATCCCGCATCGGCAGGAGCTGCGCGGGATCGTCGACTACTACCGGCGCACGCTGGCCCGCCTGGGCGTCGAGACGCGGTGCGAGACTCGGGCGACTCCCGAGGCCGTCCTGCGCGAGCGGCCCGACGCGGTCGTCGTGGCCACCGGCTCCCACCCGGCCTTCCCCGAAGTCGCGCTGGACGGGATGCCGGTGCTCGCCGCCGACGCGATACTCGACGGGGCGAACCCGGCGGGGCCGGTCGTCGTCTTCGACGACGACGGCCGCTCCCGCGGGCCGGGCGCGGCCCTCCTCCTCGCGCAGCGGGGAGTCCCGGTCGAGATCGTGACGCCCGCCCTCCACGTGGGGATCCGGCTCGATCCGTCCAACCTGCCCCCGTTCTACCGCGAGCTCCTGCGGGCCGGCGTGACGTTCACGCCGAACCACGACCTTCGCGGAGCCTCCCGGGGAACCGTCCGGCTTCGCGGCGTCTTCACGGGTGAGGAGGTCGAGCGGCCGGGCATCGCGGCCCTGGTGGTCTCACTCCTCCGGCGGGTTCCCGAGGATGGCCTCTATCACGAGCTGCGGGGACAGGTCGAGGCGCACCTGGTCGGGGACGCCTCGGCGGCGCGGCCGACCGAGACCGTGATCCTGGAAGCCGCCGTGCTCGCCCGACGCTTGTAGATCCTGGGAGGGGGTCGGACGGCCCCCTCCGATCACGAAGGCTTGATTAACCCGGCGCCGGCCACCGAGCGCGTGGTGCATCGAGGAGTGCTCCGAGCGGCGGCTTCGCCGCCGCCACGACGGGGGGGCATCGGGGGGGTCTTCCGAGACCCCCCCGAAATGACTCAGCGGGGTCGGACGGCCTCGTGGCGGAGGGCGTGGTCGGCCAGGACGAGGGCGGTCATCGCCTCGACCATGACCACCGCCCGCGGCAGCACGCACGGGTCGTGGCGGCCGCGGCCCTGGATCGTGGTCTCCTCGTGACGGACGGTGACCGTGTCCTGCTCGTGGAGGATGGTGGCGGTGGGCTTGAAGGCCACCCGGAAGTAGATGGTCTCGCCGTTGGTGATGCCGCCCTGCACGCCCCCGCTCCGGTTGGTCCGGGTGCGGACACGGTCGCCGTCCATGTAGAACTCGTCGTTGTGCTCGAGCCCGGTGAGGTCGGTCCCGGCGAACCCCGAGCCGATCTCGAAGCCCTTGCTGGCCGGCAGGCTCATCACCGCCTTGGCCAGGTCCGCCTCCAGCCGGTCGAACACCGGCTCGCCCCAGCCCGGCGGGCAGCCCCGGGCGGCGCAGACGACGAGGCCCCCGAGCGAGTTGCCTTCCTTGCGCGCCGTCTCCACCGCCGCGATCATGCGCTCGGCGACGGCGAGGTCGGGGCAGCGGATCGGCGTCCGCTCGACCTCGGCCTGGCTGACCTTCTCGACGTCGCACTCCACGACGATGCGCCCCACCTTGCCGACCCAGGCCACGATGTCGACCCCGTAGCGGTGGGCGAGGAGCTTCCGCGCGATGGCGCCCGCCGCCACGCGCCCGGCGGTCTCGCGGGCGCTGGTCCGCCCGCCGCCCCGCCAGTCGCGGACGCCGTACTTCGCCGCGTAGGTGTAGTCGGCGTGGCTCGGCCGATACTTCTCCTGCATCTCCCGGTAATCGCCGGGCCGCATGTCCTCGTTGGGGATCGACAGGCTGATCGGGGTGCCGAGGGTTTGCCCCTCGAACACGCCGCTCAGGATCCGGACCGTGTCCGATTCCTTGCGCTGGCTCACGAGGAGGCTCTGGCCCGGTCGCCGGCGGTCGAGGTCCGGCTGGATGTCGGCCTCGGCGAGCGGCAGCCGCGGCGGGCAGCCGTCGACGACGACGCCGACCGCCCCGCCGTGGGACTCCCCCCACGTCGTCACGCGGAAGAGATGGCCGAAGGTGTTGCCCATCGCGGACTCCAGCATACCGCATCCCGGCAGGGGACCGCCGCCTCGGACCCGAAGCGCGACCGGGGACCTCCCGAGTCGCCCCGCACCGGGGGCACGCGGCGTGCTTCCTGCCGGCAGGGTCCGAGTACGCGCCTTACTGGTTCACGAAATACCCGGATAGCGCCACCTGGACTGTTGCGGTCCCTCCGAAGCCACTCCGCCGCGCCTGCACCATGACCGCGGGACCGTGTGTCTGCGGCACCGGGAACGCGACCGGCACGGCCTGGCACGTCCCGCCGGCGCGCGCGCGGATAGGCTGGCTCACCGAGAACCGTGCCACCCCGGGGGGAAACGTGCCCTGCGGGTGCGCCACCAGCGTGTGCGTCGTGTGAAACCCCTCGTAGCCCTGACCAAAGATCTGCGTGATGAGCCAGACCTGGAGAGTCTGTCCGATCGGCACCCCCGCGTCCGCCGACACGTGCTCGATGACGAGACACCTGCTGAGAATGTCGGAGACCGCGAACACCGTGGTGCGAGCTGACGTCGAACCCTGAGGAATATTGATCACCAGGCCCTGCTCGTAGGCCCTCCCCGTCTCACCTCGGGCGTACAACGGAACCATGCTCACGAGGACCGCCAAGACCGAAAACACGGCACGGGCCATCGCTCGCCTCCTTTCATCATCGCCTTCAGTGCGACACGGTCCTGCTCCCGGCGGGGCCTCCAGCATACCGCATCCCGGCAGCACGGCCGCTCCCTCGTGTACCATGATCCTGGCCCATGCCCCGACAGCCGGCGCCGTCCCCCGCGCTCGTCCTGCTCGTCCGCCACGGGCGGACGGCCACGACCGGCGTCACCCTGCCTGGCCGGGCCCCGGGGCTCCACCTCTCGCCGGCCGGGCGCCGGCAGGCCGCGGCCCTCGCCGCCCGGCTGGCCCGGCTCGAGCGGGTGACGGCGGTCTACACCTCGCCGCTCGAGCGCGCCCGGGAGACGGCCGCGCCCATCGCCGAGGCCCGCAAGCTCCCCCTCCGGGTCGAGGCGGGGCTCAACGAGTGCGACTTCGGGCAGTGGACCGGGGCGAGGCTCCGGGCCCTGGCCCGGCGGCCGGAGTGGCGGGTCGTTCAACGGTACCCGAGCGGCTTCCGCTTCCCCGGCGGGGAGTCCTTCACCGAGATGCAGGCGCGCATCACCTCGACCCTGGCCGGCCTCGTGGCCCGCCACCCGGGCGGGACCATCGTGGCGGTCTCCCACGCCGATCCCATCAAAGCGGCCGTCGCCCACGCGCTGGGCACGCACCTCGACCTGTTCCAGCGGATCGCGGTCTCGCCCGGCTCGGTCACCACGATCGCCTACCGCCCCGATGGCCCCACGGTGGTGACCCTGAACTGGGTGGACGGCGATCTGGTCCCACCCAGGCCTGGATGAGGCGCGGCGACCTCTGATGAGCCGCTCCTATGACTTCGAGGCCCCCGATCTCTTCACGGCCGGCACGGTCGGCCCGCCGGGCCAGCGGGTCTTCTACGTCCAGGCGCGGGAGCGTGGCGTCGTGGCGACCTTGAAAGTCGAGAAGGAGCAGGTCGGCGCCCTCGCCGAGTATCTGGCCAGCCTGCTCTCGCAGCTCCCGGGAGCGGCCTCGCCTCGGGCCGAGGCCGGGTCGGGCGATCCGGGGCTGGTCGAGCCCGTCGAGGCCGCCTGGGCCGTCCGCTCCCTGGGCATCGGCTACGACGAGACGCGCGACCGCATCGTCATCATGGCCGAGGAGCTCCGCGACGAAGAAGACACGGAGGCCAGTGGGGAGCCCGCGTCGGCCCGGCTCCAGGTGAGCCGCGTCCAGGCGGCGGCGTTCGTCGAGCAGGCGCGGGCGCTGATGAAGGCGGGACGCCCGGCCTGTCAGATCTGCGGGCGGCCGATGAACCCCGGCGGGCACGTGTGTCCCCGGCTGAACGGGCGCGGGCGCGATTGATGGTCCGGGAGACGATGCCGGCCGGACCGACGACGCTGGAGCTGCTCACCCGGGGCGAGGTCGACGTCAGGGGCCGGATGCCCTGGAGCTCGAATGCGACGTTCCTGGTCGAGCTCCGCCTCGACGGGGTCACCGCCCAGGCCGTCTACAAGCCGGGCCGCGGCGAGCGGCCGCTGTGGGACTTTCCGCCGGGCCTCTACAAGCGCGAGGTCGCCGCGTACCAGCTCTCGGAAGCGCTCGGCTGGGGACTGGTCCCGCCGACGGTGGCGCGAGACGGGCCCCTGGGGGAAGGGTCGCTCCAGCTCTTCGTGGCGGCTGACTTCGAGCAGCACTACTTCACCCTGCGCGAGAACTCCGCCTACCACCCGACCCTCAAGCAGATCTGCGCCTTCGACATCGTGGCCAACAGCACCGACCGCAAGAGCGGGCACTGTCTGCTCGGCCCGGATGGCCGGATCTATGCCGTCGACAACGGCCTGAGCTTCCACGCCGAGCCGAAGCTGCGCACGGTCATCTGGGAGTTCGGCGGCGAATCCATCCCGGCGGCCATCCTCCGCGACCTCGGCCGGCTGATGGCGGGCGGCCTGCCGGCCCCGCTGGCCGAGCTCCTCGAGCCGGCCGAGCAGAAGGCGCTGCTCGCGCGGGCCCGGGCGCTCCTGGCGAGCCGCCGCTTCCCCGTCGACTCGACCGGCCGGCGCTACCCCTGGCCGCTGGTCTAGCCGCGCGTTGCGGGGCCCCCAACCCTTGCCATCGAGGAGGGAGAACATGAGCGACTCGAACCGGGATGCCCGTGGCGGGCCGGTGAGGCTCAGCGGGACCAAGCCGCGCGGCCTGCCGTTCCTCAGGCCACTGTACGGGCTCCCGCCCTATCAGTACACCGACGACGTCGTCCTGGTCATCGTGTACGAGGCCGAGGAGGCGGCGATCCGGGAGGTGCTCCCGGCCGAGCTCGAGCCGGTCCCCGGCAACGTCGTGGCCATGTGCTTCTTCCTCTGCCCCGACGTCACCGGCATGGGGCCCCACAACTTCACCATGCCCTGCATCCCGGCTCGCTACGGCGAGCACGTCGGGCAGTTCGTCCCCTACCTCTACACGAGCACGGAGGTGAGCCTCGCCTGCTACCGCGAAGGTCAGGGATGGCCGGCCCGGCTCGGTCAGACCGAGATCACCGAGGCCCGGGGCCTGGTGCGGGGGCGCGTCTCGCGCAACGGCCGCGAGCTGATCCACGGGTCCGCGCGGGTCGGCGGCGACCGCATCACCACCATCGACTTCCTGCCGATCATCCTCTACAAGGAGATCCCCAGCATCGACGGCCAGACGTGCGACGTCGCCCAGCTCATCACCTCGACCTCCCGCTTCACGAACCTCGACTTCAGGGCCGGGACGGGCGAGCTCGCCTTTCCGGACCCCGGCGACGACCCCGTGGCGCGGCTTCGGCCGATCCGGGTCACCTCGGCGCTGTACGGCACGATGGACGACTACTACCCCGAGACGATCCGGGTGCTGAAGGAGCTGCGGTAGGGCGACGGCGCGATGGACCACGGGGCGCCGACGGGGGTCGCGCCCGGCCCGCCGGCGTCGTTCCGCTGGTCCACCATGCTGATCCTGTGCGGCACCCTCGCCCTCCACAACGGGCTGCGGCTCGGCCCGGTGACGCTGGTGGA
>DASYQW010000152.1 GCA_036005065.1 Candidatus Methylomirabilota bacterium
AGAGCGCGCGCACGCGGTCATGCGGCTCTGTCCGGAGATCGCGAGCCCCGTGAGCGGGCTGACGGCCATCACCAGCACGTTGTCGGGGCCGAGTGGGTCGGCGCCGCGCGGGATCGTCTGGAGCAGGAGGTACGCGGCGAGGGCACTGCCGCCGGGATACTTCCGGTAGACGTCCTCGGGGATGGTCTTCGTCTCGACGGTGCCGCGGCTCAGGTCAACGTGATGAACGGTGGCCGTGAGTGCCAAGGCTCTTCTCCTTTGGGAGGCCAGCCTACCATGCATCAGGATCTCTCTGGGCTCGGGTCGGACGCGTCGAGGCGCCGCTGGCCGAGGTAGGCTTCCCGGATGGCGGGATCCGCGAGCAGCGCCGCCGCCTGGCCTTCCAGCACGAGCGCGCCGCTCTGGAGCACGTAGCCCCGGTGGGCGATGGCGAGGGCGACCCGGGCATTCTGCTCGACCATGAACACCGTCACCCCCCGCCTGTTGATCTCCGACACCAGGTCGAGGACGCGATCGACGAACGCCGGGGCGAGTCCCATGGTCGGCTCGTCCATGCACACGAGACGAGGCCGGCTCATGAGGGCGCGGGCCATGGCCAGCATCTGCTGCTCGCCGCCGCTCAGCGTTCCGGCGAGCTGGCGCCGGCGGTCCCGCAACCGCGGGAACAGGTCGAACATGCCGGCCATGTCGTCGAGCACGGCCCGCCGGTCGCGTCGCGTGTACGCCCCCATCCGCAGGTTTTCTTCCACCGTCATCGCCGGGAACATCCGCCGGGCCTCGGGGACCGACGCCACCCCGCGGCGGATGATCTCGGAGGTCGGGCGGCCGGTGATCGCCCGGCCGTCCAGCAGGACCTGCCCCGAGCGCGGCCGCACGAGGCCCAGGATGACCTTCATGGTCGTCGACTTGCCGGACGCGTTCCCTCCGAGCAGCGCCACGATCTCCCCCGCCTCGACGTGGAGCGTGAGGCGGGAGAGCGCGTGGACGGGCCCGTAATACGCGTCGATCGCCTCGAGCCTCAGCACACGGGGCCACCCCTCCGGCCGAGGTACGCCTCGATCACGCGCTCGTCCGACTGCACCTGCGAAGCGGTTCCCTGGGCAATGAGCTTTCCGTAGTCGAGGACCAGGACGCGGTCCGACAGCGCCATGACGAAATCCAGCTTGTGCTCGATCAGCAGGATCGTGTGCCCCTCGGCCCGGAGCGCCGCCAGCTGGCCGAGCAGCTCGCCGGTCTCCGTCGGGTTCATGCCGGCGGTCGGCTCGTCCAGCAGCAGCAGGCGCGGGCGCATCGAGAGCGCTCGCGCGATCTCCGTCCGCCGCCGGTTGGCGTAGGAGAGCGAGAAGGCGCGCTGGTCCCGGCGAGGCGCGAGCCGCTCGCCGAACCGTTCCAGCTCGGCGGAGGTCTCGCGCTGGCAGGCTTCCTCCTCGCGACGAACGCCCGGCGGCCGAACGAGGGCGACCACCGTCTCGGCCAGGAGCGGCGCCCAGCGGCCGACCGGCGCGTGGCGCCACCGGCCGAGCGGGCGCGCCGCCCGCAGGCGCCCGTGCATGCCGACCATCAGGTTCTCGGCGACGGTCATGTTGGCAAAGACGCGGCCGTTCTGAAAGGTCCGGGCCATCCCCAGCTCGGCGATCTGCTCGGGAGGCGCCCCGGTGATCCGGCGGCCGTCGAAGGTCACCTCCCCGCTGTCAGGACGGAGGAGTCCGGTGACGAGGTTGAAGACGGTGGTCTTGCCCGAGCCATTCGGGCCGATCAGGCTGATGGTCTCGCCCGGGGCGATCCGGAACGTCAGGCCGTCGACCGCCCGGACGCCGCCGAACGTCTTGACCAGGCCCGTCACCTCCAGCAACGGGCCGGGGCTCACGCGCTCCCCAGGAGCCCCTGCGGCCGGAACCGCACCATCAGCAGGAGCAGCAGCCCGTACGCGAGCATGCGCACCTCCTGGAGTG
Organism: Candidatus Methylomirabilota bacterium; assembly: GCA_036005065.1. NCBI lineage: Bacteria > Methylomirabilota (SeqCode) > Candidatus Methylomirabilota bacterium. Next base: position 1,953 of record DASYQW010000152.1, read on the forward strand.
GCCGGAACAGCTCGGGCGCGCCGACCAGGACGATGGCCCCCGCGATCGCCCCGGCCACGTTGGCCATGCCCCCCGCCACGACGATGGTCAGCGCCAGCACGGAGACGAGGACGCCGAACATGTCGGGACTGACGTAGCTGTACTGGTGGGCCAGCAGGCTGCCCCCGATCCCCGCCACGAAGGCCGCGGCCGCGAACGCGAGCGACTTGTAGCCGGCCCGGGGGACCGCGAAGGACTGGGCCGCCAGCTCGTCCTCGCGGATCGCCCGCCACCCGCGCCCGAGATGCGAGGCCTGCAGGGCGGTGACGAGGGCCGCGCACCCGAGCAGCACCGCGACGGAGAGGAGATAGAAGTCGCGGGCCGAGTCCATCACGTGGCCGAAGAGGGACGGCGGCGGAATCGTGTTGATCCCGAGGGGTCCCCGCGTCAGCCACTCGAGATTCAGGATCGACGAGGTCACCATCGCGCCGATCCCCAGCGTGGCGATCGCCACGTAGTGCCCCCGCAGGCGGAGGACGGGCGAGACGATGACCGCCGCGACGAGCGCGGCCATCCCGCCGGCGGCCGGCAGCGCCAGCCAGAACGGCCAGGCATGCTCCTTGGTCAGGAGGGCCGAGGTGTAGGCGCCGATGGCGAAGAGACCGGCCTGCCCCAGCGAGACCTGGCCGGCGGTGCCGGACACCAGGGTCAGCGAGAGCGCCAGGATCGCGAAGACCGCCACCACGCTGGCGACCCGCAGAAGGTAGTTGCTGCCCCACAGTGGGAGCACGACGCCGGCGACCAGGATCAGGAGCGCGAGCTGCCAGCGGCGGATTCGGACCGGCGCGCCTCCGGCGAAGAACGTCCCCGTCATCGGCTCCCGCAGGAGCACCCCCGGCGAGCCCAGGAGCCCGCTGGGTCGGAGCCACAGGACGCCGATCAGGATCGCGAACGCGATGAGCTGTCGAGTGCTGCCTCCGAACCACGTGACCCCGAAGCTCTCCACCACGCCGAGGAGCAAGCCGCCCACCACGGCACCCGGGAGACTGCCCAGGCCACCGAGCGTCGCGGCGGCGAACCCCTCCAGGCCGGCGTTGAAGCCCATCGACGGCTCCACCGTGCTGAAGTACATCCCGACCAGCAGGCCGCCGATCCCGGCCAGCGCCGACGCGAGGGCGAAGGCCAGACCCTGCACGGCGCCGACGTTCACCCCCATCTGCTGGGCGGCTTCACGGTCCTGGGCGGTCGCGCGGATCGCCCAGCCGAGCCGCGCGTACTTCAGGAACGCCCACAGCGCCCCGACGCTCAGGAGGCTCACCCCCATGATCGTGACGTCCAGCGTCCCGAACCGCATGTCGCCGAGACGGAAGTTGTCGGTCGCCAGGAGGCTCGGAAGCCGGCGGCTCTCCGGCTGGAACGCGAGCTCCAGGGAGCGGTCGAGGATCAGCGCGATGGCCACCGTCGACAGCAGCGGAGCGATCGGCGGCGCGCCGGCCAGCGGTCGCAGCGCCACTCGCTCGATGACCAGCCCGAGGAGCGCCGTCGCCCCGGTCACGACCAGCAGGGTCGCCCACAGCGGCAGGTGCAGCTCGGCCACGCACCACCAGCCCAGCATGGCGCCCAGCGCGAACACCGAGCCCTGAGCGAAGTTGACGAGGTCGGCCACGCCGAAGATCAAGGACAGGCCGACCGCGATCAGCGCGTAGGTGTTCCCGGTGATCAGGCCGCTCGCGAGCGCGTCGAGCACGCGTCAGCGAGTCAGTTGAGGAGCCTGAACTTCCCGTCCCTGACGACGATGGGAGCCAGGGCGCCCACGCCGACCCGCCGGATCTCGTTGAACTTGAAGGGCCCGAACGTGACGCTCGGGATCCCCTCCCCCTTCAGGAGCGCCTGCTGGATGCCCTCGCGGCTGAACCCGCCCCGCTCGGTCGCCCAGGCCATGATCTTCACCCCGTCGTACCCGATACTCGCGAAGAAGTCGGGCTCCTCGTTGTGCTTGGCCCGGTATCCCGCGACGAACTTCTGGATGTCGGGACGTCCGGCTTCCGGAAAGAAGAGCGTCTGGGTCAACACACCATTGACCGCGTCACCGCCGAGCTTCATGAACTGCGGCGAGTAGCAGGCCTCGCTGACGATGATCTTGCTCTCGACCCCGGCCTGCTTGGCCTGCTGCACCAGCAGGGCCCCGTCGGTGTAGTACGCGATGAGGACGAGCACCTCCGGCTTCGCGGCGCGAACCTTCGCCAGCAGGGCGCGAAAGTCCTTCTCGGTCTCCAGGTAGCTGTCGGCCAGCACGACCTGTCCACCCAGCTCCTTCAGCTTCTCGACATAGATGCTCTGGACGACCTTGCCCCAGTCCGTGTTCCGGTAGAGGACCGCCTGCGTCTTGCCGAGCCGGTTGACCGCGATGGTCGCGAGCGACGCCGCGATCTGCCGCTGGCTCATCTGGTTGGCGAAGATGAACTCGCCCGCCTTGGTGAGGTCCGGGTGCGAGCCCATGCTCATCTGCACCATCCGCGCCTTCTGGAAGACCGGCGAGGCGGCCATGATGGCCGGCGTCGGAATGTCCCCCAGCACGGCCAGGATTCGCCTGTCGTCCACGAACTTCTGGGCGATCGCCACCGTCTGCTTCGGGTCTCCCTGGGAGTCCTCGTAGACCAGCTCGATCTTTCGCCCCTTGATGCCTCCGGCCTCGTTGATCTCCTCGACGGCCACCGTCTGCGCCTTGCGCCACGTGCGGCCGAACTCGGCCATGCTCCCGCTCAGCGGGACCGAGACGCCGAAGACCGCGGCATCCTCGGCATGGGCGACCTGAATACTCTTCAGCGTGGCCGCCAGCCCGGCCATGCTCAGCAGGAAGCGTCTGCGGGTCGGCATCGTCGAGTCCCCCTTGGACGCGCTTTCGTAGCACACTGCCGGTGTTCCATCAAGCCGGGCTCGAGGGGGAGCGAAGGCAGCCGCCCACCGCTGGTACGGGACGCGGCGAGCGTCGGTCGCGGCGGACCGAGGCACACCCGGCATCGCACGTATACTGGCGGGAGAGCGTTCGACCACTGCTCGAGTGAGGAGCTCATGGGACACCGTGGACTGAAGTTCGGCATCTTCCTCGCGCCATTCCATCGCATCGGCGAGAACCCGACGCTCGCCATGGCGCGCGACATGGAGCTGATCGAGTGGCTCGACCACCTCGGCTACGACGAGGCGTGGATCGGCGAGCACCACTCGGCGGGCTGGGAGATCATCGCCTCGCCCGAGCTGACGATCGCCGCCGCCGCCGAG
>DASYQW010000153.1 GCA_036005065.1 Candidatus Methylomirabilota bacterium
CACTCCTAAGTGTTTCGGGGGTCACGAAGAGCCCCCGGCGTTACCCGCCCGGGCTCGGCCGGATCGGCGCAGCCCCTCGAGGCCGCTGAGAGGCCGGGGCCCCCGTGACCGTGACGGTCGCGGCGGCGACGTCGCCGAACCACTCGACGCTCTCCTGGACCATCTGCCAGTTGAAGGCGAAGCTCCCCGGCGTGGCCGGCGCCGTCCCGGTGAAGCTGAACGTGACCGTCTCGCCCGGTCTGACGGGAGAGCGCGGGAGCCGAATCCGGCCCACCCCCCAGCGGTTCTGGCTAGTCTCGACGAAGCCCAGCGAGTGCGACTCGGCCGTCCACGCGGCGGTGCCGATGTTGCGGAGGGTGATGGTCGCCGGGAACGTGCCGCCGGGCGGTACCGATGAGGGGACGGAGATCGCTTCCTGGCGGGCCAGGTTGGTCACGTCCCATTCGGCGGCCTTGAGCTCTTGCTCGGTCTGCTTCAAGTTCGTGAAGCGGGCCAGGCCGGGGTAGCCGAACGCCGTCCAGATCTTCCCGGGAGGCCGAAAGCCGGTGCCGGTGCGGAAGAACCCGGCGACGCTGGCGCCGGTGGTGCGATCACCGGCGATCCAGCCGGGCGGCGTGAGCTTCTGCAGCAGCGTCATCGGCCCCCCGAGCGTCGTGGCGCCCGCCAGGATGGCCTCGCCCTCGGCCACGTACCCGATGTAATAGGTGTAGTACCCGCTCGGGTCGTGCATGATGTCGATTCCCGGCGACGCCCGACAGCCGTGCGGCACGCACCACTGCTGGTGATTCGAGAAGCGCACGCCATCGGTCGATTCGGCCCGCATGATCCCCTCGAAGGCGCCGGTGCTCTTAGCGTAGGTGAGCACGAAGCGGTCGGCCAGGCGGACCACGCTCGGCTGGCCGCAGCCGTAATGACCCGCCGCCTCGCACTTGATGAGGGGATTGCCGTCGTAACGCTGCCACTGCTTCCCGTCGTTCGACATCACCACGTGGATCGTCGCATCCGTGTCGTCGGCCCGGGCGCTGCCCGTGTGGTACATGACGTACTTCCAGCCGCCGAACACCGTGCCCCCGGGGTTCTTGAGCACGGACGGATCGCAGGCGTCGCCGAGATAGAGGGCCCGCGTCTTTTGCGGGGTGAAGGCGACGGCCAGGGGCCGCGACCAGGTGAGCCTGTCGACGCTCTCCGCGTAGTAGACGTCGTCCCCCGGCTGGCTCTTGTCTTCCCGTCGCCCGCACCACCAGGCCTTCCACTTCCGCTCCTCGTCGTCGTAGAGGATGCTGGGCGCGTAGTCGTAACTGCCGGGGTGTGGCAGCTTGAGGTCGATGAACCGGGGCGGCCCGGCGAGCGCTCGGGGAGCGAGGGCGACGAGCAGGAGCAGGAGACCGAGCGGGAGGCTTCTCGCTCTCCGGGTCGGTCGGGGGCCGTCACCTGCCATCGAGGGTCCTCTCATCAAGCTTGCCAGAGGATGGGCACCCGGGCCAGCGGCTCCCGAACCGGCCCGGGAGTCTTGACCCCCTCGGCGCTCCCGGGCTAGGCTGGGCGTACTCGCAGCGGTCGTCATGGGAGGTCGGGCCATGAGACGCCGATACGCCGGCCGGCTGGGCTGGCTCGTCGTCAGTCTGGTGCTCCTGGGATGTGAAGGCAGGGACCAGAGCACCACTCCGAGCGCCGAGGCCGTGAAGGAGACGGCCGAAGCGCCCAAGCCCGTCGTGACGCGCTCCTTCGCGACGGCCGACCTCATCGATGCGCTGTTCGTCGGCTCGGGGCCGCTGATTCCGAGGGACGGCATCACGGGGTGCCCCATGCAGGCGGTGTGGAGTGGGTTTCCCCGCGGGACGGCCGTCCGCGTGCGGGTGTCGACGACCGTCGAGCCGGCCACGCGGGAGGCGATCCAGCGGGCCGTTCTCCAGGTCAGCCTCGCCACCAACGGAATCATCACGGCCACGTTCCAGCTGACGAATGACCCGAACCCCCTGCCGGGGTCCAACGAGGTGACGGCCACCGCCCGTCCCCACCCCCAGGACGAGGGCTGTGGCTCCGACCAGGGCTGCATCGTGTATGGCTTCCAGGCCCGAGGGATCTTGCGCTCGGGCCGGGTCCTGCAGCCTCCCGGCCAGTCCCCGAACGCCTACGTCCGTGACGCGGTGGGGCACGGCGTCCTGGGGATGTGCCTGGTCGATGCGAAGCTGATCGAGGGGTCGGCGAACTCGCTCATGAGCTCCGGGCGCGGCGTGCTTCCCGCCATGGCCGCCCCCGGCCTGACCGCCCTGGACATGGAGGCGGCGCGAGCGCTCTATGCCTCGGCGCTCAACCCGGGGGCGATCCGGCGCGACCTCCTCCGCGCGGGCCTGGTCAATCTGCAGGCGGGCCAGCGGCGGAAAGGGCCCTCCTCCTGAACGCTGCCGGCCGCGGGTCCGCCGCCTCCGGCGGACGCTCGTCGCCGACCCGCGTCGCCCGGTGGGCCCTGGCCGCGCTCGCTGCCGCCACCGTGGCGGGCTGCGGGCTGCTCTACACCAACGTGCACGCGCCCCGCGCCTACCGCTCGGCGACCCCGAGCGACGTCAAGGCCGCCACCGCGGACCGCACGGTGTCCGGGCAGGGGTGCTACCAGAGTCTCCTCTTCCTCGTCGCCTGGGGCGACGCGAGCTACGCAGCCGCCACGCGGGACGCGCTCGGGGCCGACACCGACGCCATTCTGTACGACGTCAAGGCCGACGTGAAGGCCACCAGCGTGGCCTTCGGCCTCTATGCCCGGGTCTGCACGGTCGTGACGGGTCGGGTCGGGCGGCCGTGAGGCCGCTCGGTCTCGCGGCCGGGGTCCTCGCCGTGGCCCTCTGGGGCCCGGTCGCCCTGGCTCAGACGGAATCCTACGAGGCGAGCTCGGGGCTGATCCCGGTCGGCGGATTCGTGATCTTCTTCAACGCCAGCGGACCTCTCTCCTATGCCACCCCGACGCCGAAGGACCTGCCGGCCGGGGCCCTCCGGCTCGGGGTGGTGACCGGGCGCAGCTGCCAGTTCGGCGTCTCCACGCCGTTCACCAGCGTCTCGGGCGTCCCCCGATTGTCCGGAGCCGCGGGCGAGGGCGGCTTCGCGAAGGCGCTCGACGACATCCGGGCCCGCCATCCCGATCTCACGGGGATCTACGACGTCAAGGTCGACGACCACGTGGTGGGCGTCCTGACGATCTTCCAGCGGCAGTGTACGGAGATCACGGCGCGAGGCTTCAGGTAGCATTCGGCGGCGTCCGCCCCTTCGCGCACTCGGGGCATTCCTCCCGCTCCTCGTCGTAGGCGATCCCGTGGAGGGGGCACCGCGCGATGCGGGGCCCGCCCGGCGGCGGAGCTGGCGTCCGGTCCGACTTCTTTTCGCTTTCCATGTCCTGCCCTCCGTGGCGAGACGGGTCGGGTACGAGGACGAAGCCCATGGTGGACCAGGTGGCCGGTGGCTCCCGACGGCGTTCGCCCTGCCGGCGCTCCGGGGCGTGCGGCGCCCGTACCGCCCGCCGCTCTCCGTGCCGACGGTCCCAGATCACCTGTACCACGTCCGACTCGCTCGCGAAGTGCCGCTCGAGGATGTGGAAGACTTCGAGCTTCCGGCGGTCGACGATGGCGAGGTACGGGGTCGGGATGCTCGTCATGGAAGGGGACGGGTCTCCGGCATGTCGCGTCCCTTCGGGATAGATGCCGCATTCTTACCATGCAAGCGCTGCCGGCGGTTGTCAACGGCCTCCCGCGGCCCGGGCCCCCCGGCGGTGGCGGTGTATCCTGGGGATGAGGCCCCGGATGGCCGGGCCGATCCAGCGATGGCACGATCCCCCCGCGCGCGCCCGCCGAAGAAGCGGCTCCATGATTACGAGGCCAAACGCGACTTCGCCGTCACGCCGGAGCCGCCGCCTGGCCGCTCGGCCCGGCCCGGGGGACCACCCTTCTTCATGGTGCACAAGCATCACGCGCGGCGCCTCCACTACGACCTCCGGCTCGAGATCGAGGGCACCCTCGCCTCCTGGGCCGTGCCCAAGGGGCCGAGCTACGACCCGGCCGTCAAGCGGCTCGCGGTCCAGACCGAGGACCATCCGTTCGAGTACGGCGCCTTCGAGGGACGGATCCCCGAGGGGGAATACGGCGCCGGGGACTCGCTGATCTGGGACCGCGGCACCTTCGAGACGGTGCCGCCCGGGGAAGCGTCCCGGCAGCGGGCGAAAGGGCATCTCCACCTCGACCTCCGCGGCCAGAAGCTCCAGGGCCGATGGCACCTCGTCCGGACCAACCGGCCGTCGGACGGCAATCCGCAGTGGCTGCTCTTCAAGGCCAGCGACGAGACCGCCAGACCCGGCTACGACGTCGTGGCGGCCCGTCCGGAGTCGGTGGTCAGCGGGCGAGCCGTGGCGCGCGGGCCCGAGCGCGCGGCGACCCTCCGGGCGGCCCGGCCGGCGCCGGAGCGCCTCCTGGACCGCCTCTTCCCGCCGATGCTCGCCACGCCGGCCGCCCGCCTCCCGGCCGACGACGCCGAGTGGCGCTTCGAGCTCAAGTACGACGGCTTCCGCGCCCTCTGCGCCTTGTCGGATGGGCGGGTCGCGCTCTGGTCCCGCAACCGGCTGGATCTGGGACCGCGGTTCCGCCGGGTCGCCGAGGCCCTCTCGCGCGTGGTCGTCGGCGACGCGGTGATCGACGGAGAGATCGTGGCCTTCGATCCGCGCGGCGCGCCCCGCTTCCAGCTTCTCCAGAAAGGCCACGACGACGCGGCGGTGCTCGTCGCCTTCGACCTCGTGTGGCTCGACGGCGAGGATCTCCGGAGCCGCCCGCTCGAAGAGCGGCGCGACCTCCTCGAGAGCCTGCTGGCCAACGCGCCCGCCTCCATCCGGGTGGCCGAGCGGCTCGACGGAGGGGCGACCGCCCTGGAGGTCGCGGCCTCGCGCGGCTACGAGGGCCTGATCGCCAAGCGGCGGGGCTCGCGCTACGAGCCCGTACGCTCGCGCGCGTGGCTCAAGATCAAGGCCGTCAACACGCAGGAGGTGGCGATCGTCGGCTTCACCCGCGGGAAGAGCCAGCGGGAGGAGATCGGCGCCCTGCTCGTCGGCGTCGTCGAGGGCGGCGAGCTCACGTTCGCGGGGAAGGTCGGCACCGGCTTCTCGCTGAAGCAGCGGGCGGAGCTCAAGCGAGACCTCGCGCGCACGGTGGCGCCGCGGCCCCGCGTCAAGGGTGCGCCCCGGGTCGCCGACGCCACCTGGGTCGAGCCACGCCTGGTCGCCCAGGTCCGGTTCGGCGAGTGGACCGCGGATGGCAGGCTCCGCCATCCGTCCTTCCTCGGATGGCGCCCCGACAAGACGCCGGCGGAGTGCCTCCGGGAGGCGCCGGCGACCCCACCGAGCGGGGCGCGGCCGGGCGGGGACGTGATCGTCGCGCTCACGCACCCCGAGCGGGTGCTCTACCCGAAGGACGGCATCACCAAGGCGGACCTGGCCGACTACTACGCCGCCGTGGTGGAGCCCCTCCTCCGAGCCCTCGCCGACCGGCCGCTGGCCCTGGAGCACTGGCCGGACGGGATCGACCAGCCGTCGTGGTTCCAGCAGGACATGGCGAAGAACGCCGCGCCCTGGATGACCCTGGTCGAGACCCCGGCGCGGACGCGCCGCGGGGGCGTCCGCCACCTGATCGCCGACCGTCCCGAGGTCCTCCGCTGGCTCGCCCAGCAGTCCGTGCTGAGCATCCACATGTGGTCCTCGCGGAAGGGGAGCCTCGAGATGCCCGACTGGGTCGTCTTCGACCTCGACCCCGCGGAGGGCAGGGGGATCGAGCAGACGATCGAGCCCGCGCTGGTCCTGCGGGGACTCTTCGAACGGCTCTCGCTCCCGAGCCTCTGCAAGACCTCGGGCCAGCGGGGGCTCCACGTTCTCGTGCCGCTGCTGCCGGGACACGGCCACGAAGAGGCGACGGGGTTCGCGTGGGAGATCGGCACGGCCGTCGCGCACGCGCTTCCGGAGGTCACCCTCGAGCGGCAACGAGGCAAGCGCCGGGGCCGGCTCTACCTCGACTGCCTTCAGAATGGAAACGGCAAGACCCTGGTCGCGCCCTACTCCCCGCGCGCTCGGGACGGGGCGCCGGTGTCGGCGCCGCTCGCCTGGAGCGAGGTGACGCCGAAGCTCGATCCCGGGCGCCTCACGCTCCGGACGATGCTCCGGCGCCTCGACAAGGTCGGCGATCTCTTCGAGCCGGCCCTGGAGCGCGGCGGCCGCCTGCCACGCCTCGGCTGACGGCGCGTCAGGCGGCGAGGAGCCGGTCGGTGCACCCCGGGCAGTAGACCGTGGACTCCAGCCAGAAGGCGCACTCGGGGCAGCAGTCGCCGCCGCAGTCGGTGCACCCCCAGCTGGCCTCGAGGATCGTCAGGTCGGCCCCGCAGCGGCACAGCGTACGGTCACCCGCCGCCGTCCCGCCCCCCATCCCGCTCATGTCGGTCATCGGCGCGTCCTTTCTTCGGCGGACGTGGAATCCCGCGACCCTCCCTGCTCGCGCGTTCAGCAAAGACCTTGCCAGCCAGGTGCCGGGACATTCCGCCTCGCCGATGCGGGCGGGCCGTTTGGAGGCTGACGCCGGTCGTCGGCCCGGGAAACAGCTCTCGGCGGGGTTATTGCAACGCTCGTCCGGGATGGCGTGCCCATGATCGCGCACGTGCTGGCCTGCGATTACGATGGCACGATCGCCGAGGGGGGGCGCCTGGCCGAGGCGACGGCAGCGGTGCTGGATCGGGTCCGCGAGACCGGTCGCAAGCTCATGCTCGTGACGGGCCGGATGCTTCTCGACCTCCGGGGGGTCTGCCCGGAGGCCGACCGGCTCTTCGACGTGGTGGTCGCGGAGAACGGGGC
>DASYQW010000154.1 GCA_036005065.1 Candidatus Methylomirabilota bacterium
TCGCCTCCGGTAATTACCTGATAGCCCAGATCCCCATCGGCGGCTCGAGCACGGAATTTTATACCGTCGAGGCGCGGCGCGCGGCCGGCTACGATGAGGGGATTCCTGGGGACGCGATCGTGATCCACCGAGTCGATACGACGCGTCGGGATCGCCTCGCGCAAGTGGTGGACCCCGACGGCAACGGCGACCCTAACGACGACGGGGCCATGTGGACGCCTGGAGAGACGTTCAGCGACCCAGCCAGTGGCATCACGGTCTCGGTGGGGGCGGCGAGCGCCACCAGCTTCGAGGTGACGATCGGATGCGCGACGTGTCCGTTTCCGGACCTCATCGAGACCGTTGTGAGCAACCCGCCGCTGGCCGCGGTGCCGGGAGCTGCGTTCCGCGTGAGGGACACCGTCCGGAACCAGGGGACGGCGTCCGCCGCGGCCTCCACGACGCGCTACTACCTGTCGCTCGATCGGCTGCGAGACCCCGGGGACCGGCTTCTTGTTGGCAGTCGGATCCTGCCGGCCCTGGGCCCTGGCGAGGAGTCGACGGACTCCGTTATTGTCGGGATTCCCCGGGACGTCCCCCGCGGTACCTACCTTCTGTTGGCGTGTGCCGACGACCTGGGCGGTGTCGCGGAGGGAAACGAGATCAACAACTGCCGAGCCTCCGAAAAAGCGGTATCAGTGCGGGCTGCCGACCTGGTGACGACGGCGGTCTCGAACCCTCCGGCCAGAGCGACACGCGGAGACGCCTTCACGGTTACGGACACGGTCAGAAACCGGGGAAGTTCCCCAGTCGGGGCCTCGGTGACGCGCTACTACCTGTCACTGGATCGGTCGCGGAACTCCGGGGACCGTCTCCTCGCGGGAAGTCGCCCCGTGCGAGGGCTCGCGCCGGGGACGCAGTCGACGGGGCGGGTCGTGCTCACCATCCCGTCGACCGTCCCGGTCGGGACCTATTTCCTCCTGGCCTGCGCCGATGACACGGGCAAGGTGGCGGAAGTCGACGAGCGGAACAACTGTCGCGCGTCAGCCGCCGCCGTCAGGGTCCGCTGACGGCGCCGTCCCCGAAGACGAGGTCCTCCAGCCACTCGATCTGAATCCGATCCGGTCCCTTGAGGCTCTCGCCGTAGACGCCATTGATGGCGCGGCGAGTCGACCACAGGATGACCTGCTTGCCCTGCTGCTGGAGGGTCTTGATCGCCTCGTGGAAGTCGCCGTCGCCGGTCCCGATCACGAAGACGCCGATCTCCGGGTGCTCGCGCAGGATCTGGTGGATCTTCTCCCGCAGCACGTGGTCCGACGCGTTGAACTTCTCGCCACCGGCGATGTCCGACCAGTACCGGGCGCTCTTCACGGCCTTCTGGTCACCCTCGAAGAACGGGCGGTCCCAGTCGGCCACGGCCCAGCGCTGCCTCGGGACGCCGTGGCGCCAGGCGGCATCGAGCAGACGCGTGGCCAGCTCCGGCCCGGCCAGACGCGGCCGAAGGAGCTGGGCCCTGGCCTCCGGCATCTCCTCGAGAACATCGGCCAGGCTGATCTTGACGTTTTCCCAGTCGAGCATGAGCGCCAGCGGCTGACGGCGCGGCGCCGCCTCCGGTCCGCCCCGATCGGCACGCCGGGCGCTGGTGGCCGCCGGCGCGCCGGGCGCCGCCTCGACCTCGTCGGCCGGCGCATCGGGCGCCGGGCCCGAGGCCGGGGACAGGTCGCCGGCCGGCCGGATGCGCGCCAGCAGCCGCTCCTCCCACATCCTCGCGTCCGCCTCCGACATGCTCGTGTCCCGCCAGCTCTGCTTCAGCGTCCGGAGCGCGTCTTCCTGGAATCCGTGCCGCTGTCCCCAGGTCAGGAGGGCGCGCAGCACCTGGGTCTTCTTGCGAGGATCGACGTTCTTCTTGGGCTGGGTGGCCTTCCAGCTCTGCTGGCGACAGCGCCAGGCGGCCTCGAGGTCCGAGGCGGCCTCGTTGAGGGCGGCGGCGCACTCCCAGTTCTTGAAGACCCGGCCCTCGGCCCCGTAGGAGACGCGCTGCCGGAACCACTCGACGCCCGCCGCGCTCAGAGAGGTCTCGATGAAGTCCCGCGTGAGCCGGTCCAGCTCGTCGAAGGTCAGCCGCTCCTTGGGGTCCGGGAAGATCCGGTCGGGGTCCCGCAGCATCCGGTTGATCCGACGGAAGTGGTCTCCGAAGCTCGACTGACCCCGCCCCTCGCGGAGCGCCTCGACGTCCTGGAGCGCGGCCAGGAGGTGCGCTTCGTAGTAGCGGGACTTGAGGAAGAGCGAGCCGAGCACGTCCTGCCGACTCTGTTCGAGCGCCCACAAGAGGCACAGCTCGAACACCTCGGAGGTGTGGGCGTCGTTCTCCAGCGCCGGGAGGAGCACGTCGAGGGCCTCGGCGGCCCGCGAGGGAAGCCGCCGGAGCGCGCAGGCCAGATTCCAGCGGGCCGTCCACCCCCGGGCCGGCCGGTAGTGCTCGGACGCGATGGCGTCTTCCAGGAGCTCGATGATGTCGTGGATGTCGGTCGCTCGCCCGAACAGGCTCAGGGCGTACGCGTACCATTCCTTGGCGATGGTGTTGTTGCTGCGCCGGTAGTGAATGTTGTTGAAGAGCTCGAGCGCCTGGGCGTCCTGCCGCAGGAGGAGGCCCCGCGCCTCGGCGAAAGCGGCGTCGGGGCCGCCGGCCACGCGGAGCTCCGAGGCGGGCTCGCGAAACTCGGGCTTGGCGTCGAGGCGGAGGCGCAGGTTCAGCTCGAGCTCGTCGGCGGACTCCTCCAGGGCGTGGCCGAGCGCCTCGACGTCTCCGCGTTCCACCGCCTGCCGGATCGCCGTCCACACCGATGGCGCCAGCAGCGCCGAGAGGTCCTCGGGGCGTCGCAGCCCCCGCTGCGCCAGGCGGGCGACGGCCGGCGCGACCTGGGCGCCGATCTCTTCCCAGCGCTTCCGGACCTTCTCCAGCCGGGTCGGGATCTCCATGGCCAGGACCGTCTCGATGTTGTCGCGAATCATCCGCTCCTGGAACACGGGGTCGTCCTCACCCGCGGCCCGCACGCGCTCCAGGTCGGTCAGGAGCATCTCGTTGATCCCGAGGGCGAGCTGGGGGGGGACCACGCCCCAGGCCGACGTCACCAGCGCCTGGAGCCGTTCGTGGACCGCCCCGGCGGTCACCTCACCGGCTCGGATCCGGGCCATCTCGTCCAGCACCAGCACCTTGAGCGCGTTGCCGAGCGTCTGCCGCATGGGCTTCGTCGCCCGGACGAGGGGGTTGCCCCCCCGGAACATCTCGTGGGCAGCCTGGAAGAGCCGGAGGCTCGCCTCGATGTGTCCCGCGCTCGCGATCCGGCGGCCCAGGACATCGAGGGCGAAGCCGAGGGTCACCAGGTCGCGGGACCGGGATCCGTCGCGGACCTGGGCGGCCGTCGGCGGGTCGGCTCTCAGGGACTCGACGGCGGCGCGGTTCTTCTCCCGGTGCTCTTCGGGGAACTCGGGCAGGCGGGACTCGACCGTCGCGACGAGCTCGGGCAGGGCATCGACCAGCTGCTCGGCGGGCCAAAAGTGCCACTCGATCGGATACGCCATGCGCAATCACCTCTATCCACACGTGGCTCCCCACCGGGGAGGAAAATCCTTGGTCGCGAAAGCAACGTCCGACCCCCTACCGCGTTGCGACCGCAAGGTCGGAGGTGCAGTGGGCGCACCGTGTCGCCTTGAGGGGAATGGCGGTCAGACAATGCGGGCATTCCCGGGTCGGGGACGCCGGGACGGCGGCCGGTCGCTTCAGGCGGTTGATCTGCCGGACCGCCAGGAAGATCACGAAGGCGATGATGAGGAAATCGACGATGGTCTGGAAGAAGAGACCATAGTTGATCGTGGGGGCGCCGGCGGCCTTCGCGTCCTTGAGGGTGGCGTAGGGCTGGCTCCCGAGATTGATGAACAGGGTCGCGAAATCGACTCCGCCCACCATGAGGCCGATCGGCGGCATCACGATGTCGTTGACGAACGAGCTGACGATCCGGCCGAAGGCGGCGCCCAGGATGACCGCGACGGCGAGGTCCACCACGTTGCCGCGCAGCGCGAACTCTCTGAACTCCTTCAGCATGGCGGATCCCCCCGAGGGTTACCGAGCGGGCCAGGGACTCGCGGGGCGAGGCCGGATCGGCACGCAGGCCTACCGGCGGCGCCTGGCGCTGGTCTTCCGGGCCACCTGGGCGGCGTGAGGCCGGCGGGCGGGCGGTTTCCTCGGGACGTGACGGCTCGGAGCGGGCTTCCGCGGCGCGGGCTGGGAACGACGGTCCGGCGGATGGCCGGGATGTCCGGTCGTCCTCTCCTTGGCCGAGTCCTTTGCCGGCGCGGGCTTGCGCGCCTTCGGGTCGGGGTTCTGGGCAACCAGCACCGAGGGCACCGGCTCGAGGAAATAGCGCAGGGCGAAGCCGCAAACCTTGCATCGCTTATAGCAAAACCGCCGCCCCTGCTCGTCCATGCGTGGACGGCCGAGCACCTCCATCCTTCCGGGACAGCACTTGTTGGGGGCCGGTGGCGAAATGATCCGCTTTGGATAAAGATTCTGAGGCTTTACGTCCCGGGTATAGACGATGATGCTTTTCATGGCCACCGAAATCCCCGGTGGCATTTTCACCGCATCCGCGGGAGGTTGCAAGCAAAAATCTCAACTGTCAGCGGGGGGACGAATCGGCCTCGGACGCTCCCCGGAGGCCAGGTCGCGCGCGCTCGGAAAGAGCCGGACGAGGGTTTCGGGGTCGGTCGTCTCCAGGAACGCCGGGACGAGGCGCCGCGTGTAGGCTCGGCTGCCGGCAAAGCGCACGTCCGCGGCGGCCAGGAGCGTCTCGTCGGCGGCGAGGAGGAGGAGGCCGCTCGCGCGCGCGTACCGCCCGCGCGGGTCGTCGTCCGTCCGGACCCCGGTGCGATCGCCGAGGACGAGCACCGGCCCGAATGGGAGGCGCCGGAACACGGTGACCGTGACCTCCGTCGTCACCCCGCACTCGCCCTGGGCGAGCGCTCCCAGCCACCAGCCCAGTTCGTCGAGCGCGATGGTGGCCAGTGCGGCGTGAAGGGAGCCGTCGGCGGCGCGGTAGCGCTCGGGGGGCGTGTACTCGCGCCAGAGGAAGCGGTCGTCGAACAGGAAGTGGATCCCGAGGCCCAGGGGATTCGCCGACCCACAGGCCAGGCACGTGGCGGTTCCCGGGAGCTCACCGGCAGCCGTCCGCTCCATCTTCCACGCTTTCACCGTCGGGCCCGGGTCGAGGGCAGGGACGCTCTGCCGGGAGAGCGTGGCTTCGGCCAGATGCCGGTCGTCATGGGCGAGGGCGACCCGGGCCAGCGGCCCGGTGCTGCCGGTGGTCAGGCGCAGGGGCGTGTCGGTCGGGACTCCACGCGCGAGGTCCACGCGAAGCTGGACCGGCGGCCGCGGGGTCGTGACGCGATGGAACAGGGCGGCGACTGCGCCGCCATGGACGACGCCCGGGAAGCCCTGGAGGTCGCGGGGGAAGCTGACCCGCCCGCGCGGCGCCTCAGCGAGGGCCTGCCGCAGGGCGTCTTCGATCGTCATCGGGTCTCGGTTCCTGTACTGGGCACCGGGGGCGAGAGTAGACACCCCACACACCGGGCCTCGGGATCGCTCCATTCCTCCATGGACCCTTCTAGTCTACGGCATCCGTGATATTGACTTCCGCCTGCCGGCGGTGAGAACCTACCGCTCATGGATGATCGAGGCCGAGAGTCGCGCCCCTCTGTGACCAACGAATGGACCTACGTGTGTGACTGCTGCGGCGAGCGGATGGAAGAGCGACAGTGCAAGATCGTGTGCAGAAACTGTGGCTTCTGCCGGGATTGTAGCGACCCCTGATCCGCTCGGATCACGCGAGTCGCCGCTTCCGCGACCTCTAACGATCCGTCTGGCCTCGGCGCCCGACCGCGATGGCACGCTGCCGATGGGCGCCACGGGCGCCGAAGCGATCGCAGACCCGGGTGTATAGCGAGGGGCGATGCGCGAGCGGATTCGACTGGTTTGCGCGCTCGTCGTCGCGACGCTCCTTCTCACGGCCGGCTGTGCCTCCCTGAGCCTCGACGCGGTGCGGGCCGACGTGGCGGCGGGCCACGGCCACCTGATCACGACCGTGCCCTTCATCGCCCAGGAGGAGTTCCAGTGCGGCCCCGCCGCCCTGGCCATGGTCTTGCGGTACTACGGCGCCGGCATCGGCGAGGACGAGATCGCGCGCGAGCTCTATATCCCGTCCGTTCGGGGCACGCTGAACTTCGACCTCGAGTTCTACGCTCGCCGCCGCGGATTCCAGGCCCGCTCCTTCGCCGGCACGCTCGCCCGAGCGAAGGAGGAGCTGAGCATGGGCCGGCCGCTGATCGTGTTCCAGGATCTCGGCGTGGCGACGTATCCGATCCCCCACTTCGCGGTCCTCCTGGGCTACGACGACCGGTCGGAGGCCGTGGTCCTTCACTCCGGCACCACCGCCTACCGG
>DASYQW010000155.1 GCA_036005065.1 Candidatus Methylomirabilota bacterium
CCCCATGTTCGTGGAATTCGGCGGGGGACAAGCCCCCGCCCTACGTCGTTCATAGCGGCTTCTTGAGGATCCGCGCCAGCTCGCCCACGATGCCGCGGCGGAACGTGAGCACGCAGATGACGAAGATGATTCCCTGCACGATGGTGACCCAGGCGCCGAGCTGGGCGAGGTAGTGCTCGAGCGTGACCATGACGAAGGCGCCGACGACGGGCCCGAACACCGTGCCCAGTCCGCCCAAGAGCGTCATCAGCACGACCTCGCCCGACATCGTCCAGTGCACGTCGGTCAGCGAGGCGAGCTGGAAGACGAGGGCCTTGGTGCCACCGGCCAGCCCCGACAGCGCGGCCGAGAGCACGAACGCGACCAGCTTGTACTGGTCGACCTTGTACCCGAGCGACACCGCCCGCGGCTCGTTTTCGCGGATGGCCTTCAGCACCTGGCCCATCGGCGAATGGATGGTGCGGTAGACGAGCAGGAAGCCGCCGAGGAAGATGCCCAGCACGACCCAGTACATCGTCATCGTCTGGCCGAGGTCGAGGACACCGAACATGGTGCCCCGCGGCACCGCCTGGATGCCGTCCTCGCCGCCCGTGAACGGCGCCTGCAGGGCGAAGAAGTAGAGCATCTGGGCCAGAGCCAGGGTGGTCATGGCGAAATAGATGCCCTGGCGCCGGATCGCGATCGCCCCGATGAGCGCCCCCAGCGCGCCGGCCGCCGCGGTCCCGACCAGGATGGCCAGCTCGGGTGGGAAGCCCCAGACCTTGGCCGCGTGGGCGGTCGCGTAGCCGGCCGAGCCCAGGAAGATGGCGTGCCCGAAGGAGAGGAGCCCCACGTAGCCGACCAGCAGGTTGAAGGCGGAGGCGAAGAGGCCGAAGCAGAGGGCCTTCATCAGGAAGACGGGGTAGATGAAGAAGGGCGCGACCAGGAAGAAGGCCACCAGGGCGCCGAAGGCGAGATACTGATAGCTCAGGGTCGCGGGCGTCGTCGCGATCGCGGGCCCGCCCGATGCCTTCGTGGTCGCCATGAGTTCCGTCATCGCTCTCAGGACGCCCGGCCGAACAGACCCGCCGGCTTCAGGAGGAGCACGACGGCCATGATGACGAAGATCACGGTCTTGGACGCCTCCGGGTAGAAGACCTTGGTCAGCCCTTCGACCAGCCCCAGGGCGAAGCCGGTGACGATGGCCCCCATGATCGAGCCCATCCCGCCGATCACGACCACCGCGAAGACGACGATGATGAGGTCGGCCCCCATCAGCGGGCTGACCTGATAGATCGGCGCCGCCAGCACGCCGGCCAGCGCGGCGAGCCCCACGCCGAAGCCGTAGGTCAGCGTGATCATGCGAGGCACGTTCACGCCGAACGCCCGGACCAGGGTGGGGTTCTCGGTGGCGGCGCGCAGGTAGGCGCCGAGCTTGGTGCGCTCGATCACGTACCAGGTGGCGAGACACACGGCGAGCGAGAGGACGACCACCCAGGCCCGGTAGTTGGGCAAGACCATGAAGCCCAGGTTGCGGCCGCCCTGAAGCTCCGCGGGGATGAGATACGGCTGCCCCGACGAGCCGTACTGATTCTGGAACAGGCCCTGGATGACGAGGGCCAGCCCGAAGGTGAGCAGCAAGCCGTAGAGGTGGTCGAGGTGATAGAGGCGCCGCAGCATGGTGCGCTCGAGCAGGATGCCGAGGAGGCCGACGGCCAGAGGGGCCAGGATCAGCGCCCACCAGTAACCCAGGCCCGCGTGGGTGAGCAGGAACCAGGCGGCGAAGGCCCCCATCATGTACTGGGCGCCGTGGGCGAAGTTGATGATGTTGAGCAGGCCGAAGATGACGGCCAGCCCGAGGCTGAGCATGGCGTAGAAGGCCCCGTTGATCAGCCCGAGCAGAAGCTGCCCGAACAGGGCCTGGGGTGGAATGCCGAACATGTGAGGCCGCCCTCACTGGACGCCGCGGGTCGGCCGGGCGGCGCGGCCCGCGGCGGCGCCGGACGCTACTTCTTCACGAGCTCGCAGCCGCCCTGGTCGAGCGGCCGGAAGGCCTCGGCGGCCGGGATCTGCCGGACCATCTTGTAGTAGTCCCACGGCCCCTTGGACGCTTCCGGCGCCTTGACCTCGAAGAGGTACATCGGGTGGATCTTTCGGCCGTCGGCGCGGACCGTCCCCTTGCCGAAGAGCGGGTCGTCGGTCGGCATCTCCTTCATCTTGGCGACCACGGCCTTCCCGTCGGCGTCGCTCTTGGTCTGGGCGAGCGCCTTGAGGTAGTGCGTCACCGCCGCGTAGACGCCGGCCTGGACCATGGTCGGCATCTTGCCGCCGTGCCGCTCGGCGAACTTCTTGGACCAGGCGCGGGTCTGGTCGTTCAGGTCCCAGTAGAACGATTCGGTGAGCTGGAGTCCCTGGGCCGTCTTGAGGCCCAGCGAGTGGATGTCGGTGATGAAGATCAGGAGGCCGGCGAGCTTCTGGCCGCCCTTGACGATTCCGAACTCGGCGGCCTGCTTGATGGCGTTGATCGTGTCGCCCCCCGCGTTGGCCAGCCCGATGACCTTGGCCTTGGAGGCCTGGGCCTGCAAGAGGAACGACGAGAAGTCCGACGTCTCCAGCGGATGGCGGACCGCGCCGAGGACCTTGCCTCCGTTGGCCTTGACGACCGCCGAGGTGTCGCGCTCGAGCGCATGGCCGAAGGCGTAGTCGGCGGTCAGGAAGAACCAGGTGTCGCCGCCCGCCTTCACGACCGCGTTCCCGGTGCCGTTGGCCAGCGCCCAGGTGTCGTATGTCCAGTGGACGCTGTTCGGCGAGCAGGCCTTGCCGCTGAGATCGGAGCTGGCCGCGCCCGAGATCAGGAAGACTTTGTTCTTCTCGCGCACCACCCCGCTCACCGCCAGCGCGACCGAGGAGGTCGGCACGTCCACCACCGCGTCCACCCCGTCGCGGTCGATCCACTGGCGGACGATGCTGGAGCCCACGTCCGGCTTGTCCTGATGATCGGCGAAGACGACCTCGACGGGCGCGCCGGCCACCTTTCCGCCGGCGTCCTCGACGGCCATGCGGGCGGCCAGCACCGAGCCCTGGCCGGTGATGTCGGCATAGAGCCGCGACTGGTCGTTGAGCACGCCGATCTTGATCACGTTGCCCGTGATCTGGGCGTGGGCTGGAGCGGCGACCAGGACGACGGCGAGCAGCCCCAGGATGCGTGCGATCACCATGTCTTCGCCCCTTTCGACGGTTCCCCGGCGGGGATCAGACCCCCAGGTATTCGTGTAGCTCGTCCATGTGAGCGTCGAGCTCGGCGTTGGGGATCATGTCGATCACCCGGCCGTGCTCCATCACGTAGTGACGGTCGGCGACCGTGGCGCCGAAGCGGAAGTTCTGCTCGACCAGCAGGACGGTGAACCCCTCGGCTTTGAGGCGGCGGATGGTGACCCCGATCTGCTGCACGATCACCGGGGCCAGTCCCTCGGTCGGCTCGTCCAGCAGCAGGAGCCGGGCGCCGGTGCGCAGGATGCGGCCGATGGCCAGCATCTGCTGCTCGCCGCCCGAGAGCTTGGTCCCCTGGCTCCGCAGCCGCTCCTTGAGGTTCGGAAACAGACCGTAGACGGCCTCGATCGAGAGCCCGCCCGGACGGACCCGGGGCGGCAGCAGCAGGTTCTCCTCGACGTTGAGGCTCGCGAAGATGCCGCGCTCTTCCGGGCAGAAGGCGATGCCGAGCCGGGCGATCCGGTTGCTGGGGAGCCCGATCAGCTCCTGGCCCTCGAAGCGCACCGTGCCGCGGCGCTTGGCGACGATCCCCATGATCGACTTCAGGGTCGTGGTCTTGCCGGCGCCGTTCCGGCCGAGGAGCGTCACCACCTCCCCGGGATGGATCTCGAAGTCGACGCCGTGCAGGATGTGCGACTCGCCGTACCAGGCGTGGAGGTCCTTCACCACGAGGAGCGGGGCGTCCGCCCGCGGCAGCCCGGTCGCCGACGCCGGGGCCACGGGCGTCACGCGCCCGGCGACTTCAGCCCCCGTGAACGAACCGCCAGGGGGACGGCTCTCATGCTCGGTCATAACCGCCCAGCATCTGTTGTTCCATTCCGACCGGCGGCTTCGCCGCCGCAACCCCTCCTCGGGGGAGGTCCCGGAAGGGGGCCGTCACGGCCCCCTCCGGTGACTTCAGGCATGGGCCGACCCCATGTAGGCCTCGATCACCGCCGGGTTCCGCGACACGCTGGCGTAGTCGCCTTCGGCGAGGATCTCCCCGCGGGCCAGCACGGTGATGATGTGCGAAAGGTGTTCGACGACACTCAGGTTGTGCTCGACCATGAGCACCGTGCGGTTCTCGGCGACCTGCTTGATGAGCGCCGCGATGCGGTCGATGTCCTCGTGGCCCATCCCGGCGGTGGGCTCGTCGAGCAGCAGGGTCTCGGGCTCCAGAGCCAGGGTGGTGGCGATCTCGAGCGCCCGCTTGCGGCCGTACGGCAACTCGACCGCCGTAGTGCCGCTGAAGGCGGCCAGCCCGACCGCGTCCAGCAGCTCCCGGGCCCGGTCGTTGAAGCGGTCCAGGACTTTCTGGGAGCGCCAGAAATCGAAGGAGCCGCCGCGCTGGCGCTGGAGGGCAATGCGCACGTTTTCCAGGACCGTGAGGTACGGGAAGACGGCCGAGATCTGAAACGAGCGGACCAGGCCCAGCCGCGCGATGTCGGCCGGCCGGGCTCTGGTGATCTCGCGGCCCTTGTACACGATCCGTCCGCGCGAAGGCGTCAGGAACTTCGTCAGCAGGTTGAAGCAGGTCGTCTTGCCGGCCCCGTTGGGGCCGATCAGGGCGTGAATGGTGCCGCGGCGGATGCGGAGGCTGACGTTGTTGACGGCCACGAATCCCCGGAATTCCTTGGTGAGGCCCTCGGTCTCGAGCACGATGTCGGTCGCCACGTGACTCGCTTCCTGTCGGTGAGGGGACCCGGCCGGGCCTGGCGGCAGGCTGGCGCGTCCAGTCCAGCGTCCACATGATAGTGAGGGGTCCTCGGGAAGACAAGGGGGACTCGGCGCCCGCGGGATCCGCCTACTTGATGGCCCCCATCGTGAAGCCCGCGATGAACCGGTCCACGAAGAAGTTGTAGACGATGGCAATGGGCACGCTCGCGATGAAGCACCCCGCCATGAGCGAGCCCCAGAAGTAGACGTCGCCGTGGACCAGGAACGTCGGAACCCCCACGCTCACCGTGTACTGGGAGACCGGGGAGATGAAGGTGAGGGCGTAGACGAACTCCTGCGTCACCAGGGTAAAGGTGAAGATCACCACCGTCAGGATCCCGGCCACCGAGATGGGCACCACCACCCGCACGAAGGCCCCGAACCGGCTCAGCCCATCGATCAGCGCCGCCTCCTCCAGGTCGCGCGGGATCGCCTTGAAGAACCCCATGAGGAGCCAGGTCGAGAATGGGACCGTGAACGACGGATAGACCACCACCAGGGACCAGAGCGAGTCCTGGAGGCCGAGCGTCGCCACGACGCGGGAGAGCGGGATGAAGAGGAGTGTCGGAGGGACCAGGTACGTGAGGAAGATGGCGATGCCGAGCCGCTCGCCGGTCCGTCCGGTCAGGCGGGCCAGCGCATAGCCGGCCGGGAGCGCCAGCAGCAAGGTGATGCCCACCACCAGCACGCCGACCAGGAGCGTGTTGAAGAGCCAGCGCCCATACAGGGTGTCGTGGAAGAGGATCCGGACATGCTCGAGCGTCGGTGGGAGATTGAAGATGAACGGATTGGCGTCCCGGTTCATGAGGTCCGGCGTCTGCTTGAAGGTGGTGATGAGCATCCAGTAGAACGGGAAGGCCGCGAACACGGCGAATGCCGCCAGGAGCGCGGCCGAGACCGCCCGCGTCGCCCAGCGCCCGAGCCTGCCCGGCGTCATGTCAGGTCACCTCGCTGCGCCGGGCGCCCATGCTCTCAGATCACCTCGCTGCGCCGGGCGATGCGCAGCATCGCGATGGCGGCCGCCACGAGCAGCGGGAAGAGGAAGAGCGAGATGGCCGCGCCCTCGCCGAGGTCCCCCGCCGCGATGCCCGTGAAGAAGGCGAGCGTCGACAGGACCTGGGTCGTATCGTAGGGGCCGCCGCGCGTCAGGACATAGATCACGATCATGTCGGTGAAGGCGAAGACCAGGCCGAACAGCCCGGCCACCAGCATGACGGGGCGGATCAGCGGCAGCGTGATCCGGAAGTGCTTTCGCCAGGGGCCGGCGCCGTCCACGGCGGCGGCGTCGTGGATCTCCTGAGGGATGGCGCCGAGGCCGGCCAGCAGGACCACGGTGGCCAGCGGGAGGATGCGCCACACCTGGATCGTGATGATGGACCCCATGGCCAGGGTAGGCACGCCCAGCCACATGAAGCCCCCGTCACGGCCCACCAGGCCCAGCGCCCACAGCGTCCAGTTGATCACGCTGTAAGTCGAGTCCAGAATCCAGAGCCAGCCGATGGTCCCCAGCGAGATCGGCGCCACCCATGGGAGGAGGATGAGGAGCCGGATCAGCCACTTCCCCGGGAACTTCTTCATCAGCAGGAGCGCCAGCACGTTGGCCAGGATCAACACCAGCACCTGGGAGATGATGGCGAAGACGAAGGTGTTCTTGAGCGACGTCCGGAACTTCGGGGTCTCGAGGATGGCCGAGAAGTGCTGGAGTCCCACGAAGTTGAGGCTCCGGCTGCCCAGGGTGATGTCGCTCACGCTGTAGTAGAGGGCCAGGAAGAAGGGGAACCCCACCAGCAGGATGATGTAGAGGACGGCCGGGGCGAGCATGAGACGCCCCAGCCACCGCTCGTTGTCGAGCAGGAGGCTCAGGCGGCGACGCCGAGCCTGGCGCGCCGCCACGGCGCCGCGTTCGAGGATGGCCATCTTCTGGATGCGTGACGCGGCGGGAGGCCCCAGCGCGGAGCCTCCCGCCAGCCGGCGAACGGGTTCAGTTCGGGCGGGTCAGTCTAGACGAGCCCCTTCTCCTTCCACTTGCCGTAGATCCGCTTGCAGGCCGCCACGGCCTCCTTGAGGGCCTCCTCGGGGGTGGCCGCGCCGCTGGCCGCCTTGGCGAACATGACGTTCAGCACCCAGGTGTTGTAGATCTCGTCGATGGCCGCGTTGGCGTAGCCCGGGTAGCCGACGTTGGTCGCCCACTCCAGCACGTCCTCCAGCACCTTGTACTTGTCCGGCGGGTGGGCGTTCTTGTCGCTCCCGATCAGCTTCTTGAGGTCGGTCACCGTCTTCGGGTAGCACGGGAAGTCGTAGAACTCGCCGGCGACGAAGGCGGTCCCGAAGTTCGACACGTAGTCGACCAGGAATTTCTTGGCTCCCTCGACGTTCTCGGCGAACTTCCAGATGACGTAGCAATCCATGACGTGCTCGAGGCCGATGGCCCGCACCGGCCCTTTGAGCGCCTTCGTCAACTGGATCTTCTTCGAGATGTCCGGGTTCTCCTTCTCAGCCGTGCGGGTGATCGAGATGGCGTTGAGGGCCAGGGAGATCTTGCCGGCGATCATGGCCCGGTTGTTGGACGAGGCATCCCACGTGAAGACCTCGGGCGTCATCGTCTCCTCGAACAGGGCCTTGACGAACTTGATGGCGTCCAGGGTGTTCTTGGACTCGAGGGTCAGGTTGCCCTCGGCATCCTGCTCGTGGGATCCGTGGGAGTACATGATGGTCCGCATGGCCATGGCGGTGTCGATCTCCTGGGCCAGACCGATCCCCACCGGGTTTCCCAGCTGCTTCTTGATCTTGGCGCCGCCCTGACGCACGTCGTCCCAGGATGCCGGACCCTTGGCCATGCCGATCTGGGCGAACAGGTCCTGGCGATAGTTCACCGGGTCCGGAGTGAAGGACGGCGAGAATGCGAAGTACTTCTTGGTCTTCGGGTTGTAGGTGCTCTTGACCGCCAGGTCGATCGGCTTCCCGAACTTCCGCTCGCACTCCTGGGCCACGTCCTTCATGTCCACGGTCTGCTCTTCGAGGGCCGGCGGCGGCCAGTTGAACAGGAAGAGGTCGTGGCCCTTCTGGGCTCCCACTTCGGCGGCCGCCCGGGCGCTCAGGCCGGCGATGCCGATGTTGTCGACGGTGACCTGGGTGTCGTTCTTCTCGCCCCACTCCTTGATGTACTTCTTGTTGAACCACTCGTCGTAGGCGGGGACGAAGTGCACCCATTGCAGGATCTTGAGGGTCTTGGCGGCCTGGGCCCGCCCCGGCACGATGATGTTGGCGCCGAGCCCGGTGGCCAGCGCCCCGGCGCCCGCCACCTTGATGAAGTCTCGCCGATTCACGCCTCGCTTCGCCATGGGGGATCCCTCCTTTGAAGACGCGTGTCGCTGGGCCGCGGGAACCTCGCCGTGGAGCGTGCCCCGATTGTATGCCGCCGCCCGGGGCCGTTCAAGGCCGGGCCGGGGGGGGGTGGTAGCGCGGCTCACGCTTCTCATCCCACGCCCGGTTGGCCTCGCGGAGGTCCCACGATTGCATGCACGCCATCTGGGCCGCCACGACGTCGTCGATCATGGCCCGCGGGTCGGCGTGGAACGAGGCCTGGAGCAGGCGCTTCGTGTGCCGGGCCGCCGTCGGCGCCCCCTCCAGGCACTTCTCGAGGATCCGGGCCAGCGCGGCGTCGAACTCGCCGGGCGCCGCCATCCAGTTCACCAGACCGATCGCCGCCGCGGTCTCGGCCGAAACTTGATCGTTCAGCAGCGCCAGCTCCTTGGCCCGGCCGAGCCCGATGACCCGGGCCAGGCGCAGCACGGCGCCGTCGGGGATGAGGCCGTGGCGCGTCGCCCCCAGGCCCAGCACGGCGTCCGAGGCGCACAGCCGGAGGTCGCAGGCGAGGGCGAGCTGGAGGCCGCCGCCGAGGCAGTAGCCGCGGATGGCCGCGACGACGAGCTTCCCCATGTCCTCCAGGCAGTTGAGGGCCCGGATCCAGTGGCGGAAGAACGGCTCGCCGATGTTCCCCGCCGAGAGCGCGGTGCGATCCATTCCGGAGGAGAAGGCCCGCCCCTCGCCGGAGACCACCAGGACCGAGGCGTCGGGGTCGCGCTCGGCCAGCTCCACGGCGGCCGCCAGCTCCTCGGCCAGGGGCGTGTCGAGCGCGTTCAGCACGCGCGGGCGCGTCAGGGTGACCCAGCCGACGCCGCTCTCCGTGCGGTAGCGCACACGAGCGCCCTCGAGCTGCACGGCCCCAGCATACCACCGTGATGCCGGGGGCTCGGCGGGCGGCGAGAGCGGCGCCGCGGTCCCGATCGGGCGGCGAGTTGACGGCGACGGCCGAGCCGGCGAGACTTGAAGGAGCGGCGAGGAACGTGCAGTCCAGAAGCCAGTCCGCAGGTCCGTCCGGTGCCGAGATCGAGGCGGTCGTCCGGGGCGAGCACGACGACCCCTTCGGCCTCCTGGGGCCCCACCTCGTCCAGACCGAGGCGGGGCCGGCGGTGGCCGTGCGGGCCTTCCTGCCGGCCGCCCGCGCGGTGAAGGTCCTCCCCCGCGACGGTGCCGTCGCCCCCCAGCCGATGGAGCGACTCCATCCCGACGGGTTCTTCGAAACCCTCTTTCCCGGGGTGGGCACGCTCTTCGCGTACCGGCTCGAGGTCGCCGATCACCAGGGAGGCGTGGCGGCGGTCGAGGACCCGTATCGGTTCTTGCCCGTCCTCTCCGACTTCGACCTCTATTTGCTCGGCGAAGGGACGCACTACAAGGCGTACGAGAAGCTGGGAGCGCACCCCCGCGTCGTCGACGGCGTCCGGGGCGTCGCCTTCGCCGTCTGGGCCCCCAACGCGCGGCGGGTCAGCGTGGTCGGCGACTTCAACCAGTGGGACGGCCGCCGCCACCCCATGCGGCTCCACCCGGGCAACGGCATCTGGGAGATCTTCGTCCCCGGCCTCGGTGAAGGAGAGCGCTACAAGTTCGAGATCCTCGCCCGCGGAGGCGGCCTCCTCGCCCTGAAGTCCGACCCGTACGCCTTCACGTTCGAGGCGGAGACCCCCCGCACCGCCTCCGTCGTCGCCTCGCTGGAGGGCTATCGCTGGGGCGACGGCGCCTGGATGGCCGAGCGCGAGCGGCGGAACGCGCTGGACAGCCCCATGGCGACCTACGAGGTGCACCTGGGCTCCTGGATGCGCGTCCCCGAGGAGGGGAACCGGTTTCTCACCTATCGCGAGCTGGCCCAGAAGCTGGGGGCCTACGTCCGGGAGCTGGGCTTCACCCACGTGGAGCTCCTGCCGGTCATGGAACATCCGTTCTACGGCTCCTGGGGCTATCAGGTCCTGGGATACTTCGCGCCGACCCGTCGCTACGGCAGTCCCCACGACTTCATGGCCTTCGTCGATCAGCTCCACCAGCAGGGCATCGGCGTCATCCTCGACTGGGTCCCGGCCCACTTCCCCCGGGATCCCCACGGCCCCGTCTACTTCGACGGCACCCACCTCTACGAGCACGCCGACCCGCGGCTGGGCGAGCACCCGGACTGGGGGACCCTCGTCTTCAACTACGGGCGGAACGAGGTCGCCAACTTTCTCCTCGGGAACGCACTGTTCTGGCTCGACCGCTACCACATCGATGGGCTCCGGGTCGACGCGGTCGCCTCGATGCTCTACCTCGACTACTCGCGAAAGCCCGGTGAGTGGATCCCGAACCGCTTCGGCGGGAACGAGAACCTCGAGGCAATCGCCTTCCTCAAGCGCTTCAACGAGGTCGTCTATCAGGGCCCCGGCCGGATCACCGTGGCCGAAGAGTCGACCTCCTGGCCCATGGTCTCCCGCCCCACCTACGTGGGCGGCCTGGGCTTCGGCTTCAAGTGGAACATGGGATGGATGCACGATCTCCTGGACTACATGAGCCGGGACCCCGTCCACCGCAAGTACCACCACAACCAGTTGACCTTCGGGCTGCTCTACGCCTGGCACGAGAACTTCATCCTGCCCCTCTCGCACGACGAGGTGGTCCACGGCAAGGGATCGCTCTATCAGAAGATGCCGGGCGACGACTGGCAGAAGTTCGCCAACCTGCGGGCCTTCTACGCCTTCATGTACGGATACCCCGGCAAGAAGCTCCTCTTCATGGGGTGCGAGTTCGGCCAGACGCGCGAGTGGAACCACGATGCGAGCCTCGACTGGCACCTGCTGGGGATGGGTCCCTATCATCGCGGGCTGAAGACGTTCATCGGGGACCTGAACCGGCTGTACGCGGCCGAACCGGCTCTCCACCAGGTCGACTTCCATCCCTCCGGCTTCCAGTGGGTCGACTGCAGCGACTGGGAGCAGGGGGTCGTGTCCTTCGTCCGCCGGGCCAAGGATCCCGCCGACTTCGTCCTCGTGGTGTCGAACTTCACGCCGGTTCCCCGCCATGCCTATCGCGTGGGCGCGCCGGTCCCGGGATATTACCGGGAGCTGCTCAACACCGACGCCGCGGCCTACGGAGGCGGCAACCTGGGGAACGCCGGCGGGGTGTGGGCCGAGCCGACCCCCTGGCAAGGGCAGCCCTGGTCGCTGACCCTCACCCTGCCGCCCCTCGCCACCCTCGTCCTGCAGCCCGCCCGCGGCTAACCGGGCGCGCCCGGCGGTGAATCCGGTCCGACCGGCCCGGCTCGTCCTAGGGGGGGCTGTCAGGGTAACAGGCGCCACGCGTATACCAGCCGCTCACGATTGGTGGCCCGCTCTGAGCGCGGGCTTCGCCCGCGGGCCCACCCACCCATCCCGAGAGGTGGGGGGAGGTCTCGGAGGGGGCCGCCGAGGCCCCCTCTGAAGAAACTAGCGCGGTCCAGCCACCAAAGCGCGTTGACACGCGTGATCCGGCTGGCATAGAGTCGGCCCTGACCAGGACATCTCGTCGGGCTGGTCGGCTGGAGAGGCTGCGATGCGCCTGGCTCGGTTCCTCGAACGAGACCGTGCGGGTGGCGAGCGCCGGTGCTCACGGGCGGGAGCCCTGGTCGCCACCGGCCTCGTGCTGGCCGCCGCCCTCGCCGTGGCGGGGCCCGAGAAGGTCAGCTTTCCCTCCGGGTACAGTTCGCACCGGCCCTATTTGACGGTGGATCGCCCGTTCAACGACACGGTCCGCGCGATGTACGCCTCCCCGGAGGCGGCCGAGTCGGCGCGCGTGCGCCGGCCGCTGCCGAGCGGCACCGTCCTCACCATGGAGGTCTACAAGGCGAAGCGCGATGACCAGGGCAAGCCGCTCAAGGATGCCAGCGGCCGCTTCGTCCGGGGCGACCTGGTCACCATCATGGTCATGGAGAAGCGCGCCGGCTGGGGAGCCGAGTATCCGGCAGAGATCCGGAACGGCGAATGGGAGTATGCGCAGTTCGCGCCGGACGGCACCCGCCACCAGCCGGCCGACTCGAAGCCGTGTCTCTCGTGCCACCTGCGGATGAGCCGGCAGGACTTCGTCTTCTCGCTGCCGCAGCTCGCGGCGGCGCCGAAATGACAAGCCCCGGAGGATCGACCATGCGAAGCCTCGTCATCAGCGGCCTCGTTCTCGCGATAGGTGTCTTCGACCCCGCCGCCGCGCTCGCCCAGAAGGGTTCGCCGCCGCGAGGGGAGCTGCGGGTGGTGGACAAGAGCCCGTTCAACTGGGTCTGGATCACGCTGAACGTCTTCGAGCACCTGATGGAGCTCGACAAGGATGGGAAGCTGGTGCCCCGGCTGGCCACCGGCTGGCGGTGGATCGACGACCGTACGCTGGAGGTCAAGCTGCGGCAAGGGGTGAAGTTCCACAACGGCGAAGCCTTCAGTGCGGACATCGTCAAGCTCAACTGGGACCAGAACTTCCGCCTCCGGCAGCCCCACATTCTGGGCCAGTACATGAACTTCAAGCCGGGCTCCCGCCTGGAGAGCGTCGATCCCTACACGGTCCGCTTCGTCTTCCCGGAGCCGGACGGGGGGGCGCTGGCCAAGCTCAGCCTCATGCACATGGGCAACCGCCAGTTCTACCGGGAGCTCGGCTGGGGCGAGCAACACTGGTGAATCATCGACGGCGCCGGCCCGTGGGGCACGGGCCCGTATCGGCTGGTGGAAGGGTTCTCGCTGCCCGAGAAGCGCTCGGACCGCCTCATTCTGGAAGCCAATCCGGGCTACTGGGACAAGAGCCGGCTCCCGAGGGTGAAGCGGATCGTCTTCGACAACACGCTGAGCCAGAAGGACGCGGTGGATCTCGTCAAGACCGGCGAAGGCCGGGTGGACCTCGTCACGGGGCTGAGCCCGCTGGAGACGCTGCGGGTCGCCCAGAGCTCGTCCGCCACCGTGGTGAAGAACCGCGGGAGCCTGGAGTCCGTGTTCGGCCGCTTCAACATGCGGAAGACCGGGAGCCCGTGGACGGACGTCCGGCTGCGACGGGCGGCCAACCTGGCCATCAACCGCGCCGACGTCATCCGCTACGCCGCCAACGGGAACGGGATGGTGATTCCGGCCCTGGTGCCGGTCCAGGGCTTCGGGCACGATCCGAGCATCGCTCCCTATCCCTTCGATCCCGGCAAGGCCCGGGAGCTGCTCCGCGAGGCCGCCAATCCCGACGGGCTGGCGATCAGCCTGATCGCCCCCGAGTACCTGGACACTCTGGCCACCGTGGTGAGCAAGATGCTCGAACAGGTCGGCTTCAAGGTGGAGCGTCAGGTGCTCGACACGATCGCCTATAACCGGAAGACCTTCCTGGGCGGGCTCGACCAGCCCGCCGAGCAGCAGCGCTGGGACATCGCGCTCACGGACTGGGTTGACGTGGCGAACTTCTCCCTCTTCGAGCTGTACCACACCATCATGCTCGACGGCGCCCAGGACTGGACCACCGAGCAGCCCGAGCTCCGGTCGCTCTACGAGCGCGCCTTGCGCACGGTCGAGTTGGATCGGCAGCAGGCCCTGGTCCGGCAGATGGAGCAGCACACGGCCGAGCAGGCCTATCTCCTGTTCCTCTACAACCCCATCCAGCTCTACGCGGTCAACAAGGCCGTGCGGTTCGTGCCGCATGTGACCGGGTTCCTCAGCTTCGTCGACACCTCGGTAACCGACCAGCACTGGTCGATGCGGAAGACGGCCGCCAATCGGTGAGCCCGCAGACACCCGGGGGTCGCGCGTGACCGAGCCGCGGCGGCGGTTCTGGCGCGATTTCAGCGTCCAGGCCAAGATGCTGATCATCATCCTGCCGCTGGTCGGCCTCCCGGTGCTGATCCTGGCGGCGGTGGGGTTCGTCGCCTCCAGCGGCGAGGCGGCCAAGGCCAGCACCCGCTACCTCACCCAGCGCGAGGCCGACCTCCGGACCCTGGCCGAGAACCCCGCCATCCCCAACTACGCCAACAACCGCGCCTACGGCCTGGCCGAAGAGGCCGAAGTCGCCCGGCGCGAGCTGGAAGCCTCCCTGAAGCGCTTCGCCGACCGCAGCAACAGCGTCGAGCTGGTCTATCCCGAGGTGCGCTACGTCGACCAGAACGGCGAAGAGATCGCCAAGGTGCTGGAGGGACAGATCCGGAGCGACCGCGGCCAGGTCGCCGACGCGCCCTTCTTCGCCGCGGCCAAGCGTCTGGGCCCCGGTCAAGCCTATCTCTCGCCGGTCGGTCCCCGCATGACGTACGCCATGCCGGTCTACCAGGTGAGCGAGGGGCGTCCCCCCACTTTCCTGGGAGCGGTGGTCCTGGACTTCGTCTACCCGATTCAGGACTTCCAGCGTACCACCGCGGTCATCGGCCGGACCTTCCTGATCATCACCGCCCTCAGCCTGGGCATCGCGCTGTTCCTCACGATCAACCGCGTGCGCCGGCTGACCGACCCCATCCGTCGGCTGGCCGAGGCGGCCAACCTGATCGCCGCCGGTCGGCGCTCCGTCGCCGTCCCGATCGACTCCCGGGACGAGATCGGACGCCTGGCATCCTCCTTCAACGAGATGGCCGCCAGCCTGGAACAGAACGAGACAGCCCTCAAACGGAAGGCCGAGGAGACCCGGACCCTCTACGAGATCGGCCAGGAGATCAGCGCCCAGGTGGCGCTCGAGCCCACTCTCCGGCTGATCGTCGAGCGCGCCCGTGGGCTCTTGCAGGCGGAAGGTTGCACGCTGGCCCTTCGCCGGGAGGGGAGCGACACCTTCGCCATCGAGGCGTTCAGCGGCACCATCACCGAGGGACTGGTCGAGGTGCCGTTCAAGGCGGGGGAGGGCGTGCGAGGGCGCGCGGTGATGACCGCCAGGCCCATCCTGGTCAAAGACTACGTCCGAGAGCACCTCGACAGCCCGTTCCTCGAGCCCGTCCGAGAGGCTGGAACGCGGTCCATGATCGCGGTGCCGCTGAGGGCGCGGGGCGTGGTGATCGGGGTGCTGAACGTCAGCAGCCGGGCTCCCGATCAGTTCCGGGAGGACGACCAGCAGCTCCTGAGCGCGCTGGCCGACCAGGCCGCCATCGCCATCGAGAACGCCCGGCTCTACGAGCAGGTGCGGCGGCACGCCGAGGAGCTCGAGGCCAAGGTCGAAGCGCGGACCCGCGAGCTCCAGGAGGTGAACCGCCGCCTGGAGGCCGCGTCTCAGCACAAGTCGGAGTTCCTGGCCAACATGTCCCACGAGCTCCGCACGCCGCTCAACGCCATCATCGGGTTCACTCGCCTGGTGATGCGGCGCTCCCGGGACGTGCTGCCGGTCAAGCAGTCGGAGAACCTCGAGAAGATCCTCATCAGCGCCGAGCACCTCCTGGGGCTCATCAACGACATCCTCGACCTGTCCAAGATCGAGGCCGGACGGATGGAGGTGCGGCCCACCAGCTTCGAGCTGGGGGCGCTCGTCGACGAGTGTCTCCGCACCGTCGAGCCGATGGTCAGGGGCGAGCGGCTCCAGCTCGCCAAGGCCTTCGACGCCGATCTGCCCCCGCTCTTCACCGACGCCGACAAGCTGAAACAGATCCTCATCAACCTGCTCAGCAACGCGATCAAGTTCACCGAAGCGGGGACGGTCACCGTCAGCGCCCACCGGCGGGACGGCACCCTCATGCTGGCCGTCGCCGACACCGGCATCGGGATCCCGGCCGATGCCCTGGAGCTGATCTTCGAGGAGTTCCGGCAGGTCGACAGCAGCACGACCCGGAAATACGGAGGGACGGGCCTGGGGCTCTCGATCAGCCGCCACTTCGCCCGGCTGCTCGGCGGGGACATCACGGTCGAGAGCGCGGTGGGAACGGGCTCGTCCTTCACCGTCAGCATTCCCATCCGCTACGATGCGGCAGCGTCCAGCCAGATCGGGGAGCCGGCGCCGTCCCCGGCGACGCGGCCCGGCGAGCGCGAGACCGGCAAGGTCGTCCTGGCCATCGACGACGACCCGGACGTCATCTACCTCCTGCGGGAGAACCTCACCGACGCGGGATACCGTGTGGTGGGGGCGTCGAGCGGCGACGAAGGCCTCCGGAAAGCCCGCGAGCTCCGGCCGTTCGCCATCACGCTCGACATCATGATGCCTCACCGGGACGGGTGGGAGGTGCTGCACGAGCTCAAGGCGGACCCGGTGACGAAGGAGATCCCCATCATCGTGATCTCCATCGTGGACAACAAGGACCTGGGCTATCGGCTCGGGGCCTTCGACTATCTCCTCAAGCCGTTCGACCGGGAGGCGGTGGTGGCCGCCCTGACCCGGCTCTCGCCGCCCCAGGGTCGCGTCCTCGTCGTGGACGACGATCCGCAGGTGGTGGATCTGGTGCGCCAGCTCCTGGAAGACGAGCCCTACGAGGTCACGGCCGCCGCCGACGGCGAAGAAGCCCTGGAGGCGGTGGCCCGCCAGCGGCCCGACGTGATCCTGCTGGATCTCCTCATGCCCCGCCTCGACGGCTTCGCCGTCATCGAGCACCTCCAGCAGGATCCGGAGACGCGGCTGATTCCGGTGATCGTCCTCACCGCCAAGACGCTCAGCGCCGCCGAGCGCGCCCTGCTGGACCAGAGCGTCCCCAAGGTGATCCACAAGATGGGACTCCGCCGCGACACCTTCATCCAGGACCTGCGGGACGCGCTGCACGCGTACCGCGACGGCGCGCCCGGGGCATGAGCGCGGTGAGCCGGCGGAAGCGCATCCTCGTGGTCGAGGACGTCGAGTTCAACCGGGACCTGCTCGTACAGCTCCTGGAGGAGGATTACGAGGTGCTCACCGCCACCGATGGCGAGGAGGGCATCCGCCTGGCCGAGCGCGAGCGGCCGGATGCGATCCTCATGGATCTCTCGCTCCCCGGGCTCGACGGGTGGGAGGCGACGCGGCGGATCAAGGCCAACCCGGCGCTCCGCGGCATCCCCATCATCGCGCTCTCGGCTCACGCGATGATGGGCGACGAGGAGAAGGCGCGGCAGAGCGGCTGCGACGATTATCTGAGCAAGCCCCTCAACGAAGACCTGCTGTTCGAGAAGCTGGCCAAGCTCCTCGGCGGATGATGACCCGGCCCTCCAGGATCCTCATCGTCGACGACGAGCCCTTCAACGTCGACTACCTCGAGCAGGAGCTGTCGGACCTCGGCTACGAGACGGTCAGCGCCGCCAACGGCAAGGAGGCGCTGGAACGGGTCGAGGCCGAGGCCCCCGACCTGATCCTGCTCGACGTCATGATGCCCGTCATGGACGGGTTCGCG
This sequence comes from Candidatus Methylomirabilota bacterium, assembly GCA_036005065.1. NCBI lineage: Bacteria > Methylomirabilota (SeqCode) > Candidatus Methylomirabilota bacterium. The sequence goes on from DASYQW010000155.1 coordinate 17,546, forward strand.
GTCTGTCGCGCCCTCAAGGCGCACGACGAGACGCGGCTCATCCCCATCGTGATCATGACGGCCCTCGACGGCGTCGACGACCGCATCCGCGGGATCGAGGCGGGCGCCGACGATTTCCTCACCAAGCCCGTCAACCCGCGGGAGCTGATCGCCCGCATCCAGACGGCGCTCCGGCTCAAGCACACGATGGATCGGAAGCTCGGGGAGCTCCGCCGGGTGCGCGATCACTTCGCCAAGTTCGTGCCGGAGGCGGTCAAGCGCCTGGTCTCGGCCAACCCCGAGGCCCCCGAGCTGGCCAAGCGGGAGCGGGACGTCTCGGTGCTCTTCCTCGACATCAGCGGCTACGCCCGGCTCAGCGAGCGGCTGCCGCTGGAGGCGCTCAACACCCTGGTCGAGCGGTACTTCTCGACCTTCCTGGACCGCATCCACGACGCCGGTGGTGACATCAACGAGACCGCCGGCGACGGGTTCATGGCCATCTTCCAGGATGCCGACCGGGAGGCCCACGCCGTCAAGGCCGTGGAGACCGCCCTGGCCCTCCTGGCCGTCACCGAGACCCTGGGCCGGCGGCCCGCGGAGCATCCCCTGGCCGTCCACATGGGGATCAACTCGGGACTGGCCCTGGTCGGGTCGACGCGCTTCGAGGGCCTGCGCGGGACCCGCTGGACATTCACCGCCAGCGGCCCGGTGACCAACCTGGCCGCCCGACTGGCCGGCGCCGCGGCCCCCGGC
>DASYQW010000156.1 GCA_036005065.1 Candidatus Methylomirabilota bacterium
GCTGGCCCGGGTCGAGCGCCTGAACCCGCGGCTCGACGCCTTCCTCACCGTCACCGCCGATCTCGCCCGCCACCAGGCGCGGGCGGCGGAGGAGCGTGCGCGGCGGGGCATTTTGCTGGGCCCCCTCGATGGGATCCCGTACTCGATCAAGGATCTCGAGCCGACGGCCGGCATCCGCACGACCTTCGGGTCGAAGTGGTTCGCGGACCACGTGCCGGCCGAAGACGGGGCCGTGGCCGGCCGGCTCAAGGCGACCGGCGCCGTGCTCCTCGGCAAGACCAATACCCCGCACTTCGGCCACAAGGACTCCTGTGACAACCTGCTCGGGCCGCCGTGCAAGAACCCCTGGAAGCTCGACCGCACCTCGGGTGCCTCGTCGGGGGGCGCCGGGAGCGCCGTCGCGGCCGGCCTCGGGCCCGTGGCTCACGGCTCCGACGGCGGAGGCTCCATCCGCATCCCCGCCGCCCTCTGCGGGATCTTCGGGCTCAAGCCGTCGTTCGGCCGGGTCCCCTATCACCCCTCCCCCGACTACTGGGCCGCGCGCTCCCACAACGGGCCGATGACCCGCACGGTACGGGATGCGGCCCTGCTCCTCCAGGCCCTGGCGGGCGCCGATCCGCGTGATCCGCTCACCATCGACTCACCGCCCGAGGACTACCTGGCCGCCTGCGACGGCGACCTCCGGGGCCTCACCGTCGTCTGGAGCGCCGATCTCGGCTACGGGCCCGTCGACCCCGAGGTCCGGGCCATCACCGAGGCCGCCGCCGGACGCTTCGCGGACCTCGGCGCCAAGCTCGAGGCGCGCGACCCGGGCTGGCCCGACCCCGGCGCGTTCCACAAGGTCATCTACGAGGTCGGCGTGGCGGCGCGCCAGATGGACCGGGCGGCCGAGCACCCGGAGTGGATCGAGCCGAGCTTCCGCCAGATGATCGAGAACGCCCGAGGCGTGTCGGCGGTCGACCACGGCAAGGCGCTCCTCCAGCGGAGCATCTTCTACGACCAGGCCCGCCGGTTCTTCGAGACGTGCGACCTCCTGCTGACGCCCCAGATGCCGGTCGGCGCCTGGTCAGCCGAGCCCGGTCCGAGCCAGGGGCCATCGACGATCGGCGGCCGGCCCACGCCCACCCTCTTCGACCGCCTGGCATTCACCTTCCCCTTCAATCTGACCGGGCAGCCGGCGGCCACGGTCCCTTGCGGCTTCACCTCCGAGGGCCTTCCGGTCGGGCTCCAGATCGTCGGCCGCTGGCACGCCGACGCGACGGTGCTCCGGGCCGCCGCCGGCTTCGAGGCGCTCCAGCCCTGGGCCCACCGCCGGCCGCCGCTGGACTGATAGTCATCTCAAGGCCGTAGCGAGCGCTCGCCCCATGCGCATCGTCTTCCCGGAGGGCGCCGAGTTCGTCGAGAACCCCGCCGACCTCGACCCGCTCCGGCGCCTCGGAGCGCTCGTCCTGTGCCCGGGGGCGCCCCGGGACAAGGCCGACCTGATCGCCCGGTGCCACGACGCCGAGGCCGTGTTCCTCGACTACTCGCTGATGGACGCCGAGGTGCTGCGCGCGCTCCCCGCGATCCGGTTCATCTGCTTCCTCGGCATCGGCTACCGCGCCCACATCGACGTGGACGAGGCCACCCGGCGAGGCGTGACCGTCACCTACACGCCCGACTACGGCGCCACCTCGGTCGCCGAGCACGCGCTGGGCATGATCCTGGCCCTCACCCGCCACATCGCGGCCGGCTTCGTCAGCATGCGGGCGGGACGCTGGGAGCCCGGGAGCTTCAAGGGCGTGGAGCTGCGGGGCAAGACGCTCGGGATCGTGGGGCTGGGACCGATCGGCAGCGAGATGGCGCGTCTCGGCGCGGGCATCGGCATGAAGCTCATCGGGTGGACCCGGCGCGCGAGTCCCGAGCGCGCCCGCCACGGCCTCGTGCTGGTCCCGATCGAGGAGGTGTTCACGGGCGGGGACGTCGTGAGCGTCCACCTCTCGCACACACCGGAGACCGAGGCCCTGGTCTCTCGCGCGCTCCTGAGTCGCATGAAGCCCGAGGCCTACTTCCTCAACACGGCGCGGGCCCGGGTCGTCGACAACGCCGCGCTCGCGGACCTCTTGCGGGCCGGGAAGATCGCCGGGGCGGCCCTCGACGTCCACGAAGAGGAGCCGCCGCGTGGCGCCTACGTCTTCCGCGAGCTGCCAAACGTGCTCATCACCCCGCACATCGGCTACAACACCCGGGAGGCCGCCTCCAACATGCTCCGGATCGCGATCGCGACGCTGGAGGCCTACCGCCGGGGCGAGGCGCTCCACGTGGTGAACCCGGCCGCCCGCCAGACCGTCGCGGGCTGATGTCGTCGTTCGCGGAGCTCGCCCGGGACTTCCTCGGAGAGGAGTACGCCGACGCGCCCGTGATGGCCAGCCACCTCGGGCTCACCGAGTACGACGAGCGGCTCGACGATCTCTCGGCGGCGGCCTTCGAGGCCCGGCATCGGAAGAGCCTCGTCTGGCTCGCTCGCTTCCGCGGGCTGGCCGAGGCCGACCTCGGCGCCGACGAGCGGATCGACCGCGACCTGGCCGTGTCGACGCTCCAGGGGCGCGCCATCATGGCCGATTGGGAGATGTGGCGCCGCCAGCCCGACACGTACCTGAATCCGGGACTCTCCGGGGTCTTCACCCTCTTCCTCCATCGCCTCCGGCCGGAGGCCGAGCTGGTGCGGGCGGCCGCCGCCCGGCTCCGCGCGGTGCCCCGCGCCATCGCGGATGGCGAGCGGAACCTCGCCGCCGACCTGACGCCGCGGGTCTACGTGGAGCGGGCACTCGGCCAGGCCCGCGCCGCGGCGCGTTACGCGCGCGAGCTCGTGCCCGCCGAGGTCGCGGACCCGCGACTGCGCGCGGAGATCGCCGAGGCGGGCGCCGTCGCCGCGGCAGCCTTCGAGCGCTTCGCCGCGTTCCTCGACGGACTCCGCGCGCGGGCGCGCGGGACCTGGGTGATCGGCGAGGCGCGCTACAGCCGGCTGCTCCGGGAGAAGGAGCTGCTGCCGCTCGACACCGGCGGTCTCCAAGCGCGCGGGCGCCGGGAGTACGCCCGGCTCGCCGAGGAGCTCCGCGAGTACGCCCGGAAGATTGCCGGCACCGACGACTGGCCCCGGGTGCTCGCGGAGCTGAACCGCGACCATCCGCCGACGCCGGAGACGATGCGCGAGGCGTATGACGAGTGGACGGAGCGCGCCCGGCGGTTCCTGCGCGAGCGGGGCCTGGTCTCGTTCCCCGCCGGCGAGGAGTGCGTGGTGCGCCCGTCCCCGCCCTTCCAGCGCCCGGTCCTGGCGGTCGCGTCCTATCAGCGCCCGCCGGCCTTCTCGACCTCGCTCCGCGGCCACTTCTTCGTGCCCTTCCCGCCCGACGGCGCCTCCGCCGAGGAAGTGCAGAAGCGCCTGGAGAACAACAGCCACGCCAGCATCCCCACCACGTCGGTCCACGAAGCCTACCCCGGACATCACTGGCACCTCGTCACGGCCAAGGCAAACCCGTCTGGGCTCCGCCGGACGTTCAGCACGTCGTACTTCACCGAAGGGTGGGCGCTCTACGCCGAGCAGATGATGCGTGAGCAGGGGTTCTTCGAGGACCCGCGCCACGAGATGAGCCAGTGCGAGGCCATGCTCTTCCGGGCCGCCCGCATCGTGGTCGACACGAGCCTCCACACCGGGGCGATGACCTTCGACGACGCGGTGGCCTTCATGACGGCGAAGGCCAACCTGCCGGAGCCGACCGCCAGGGCCGAGGTCGCCCGCTACTGTAGCTGGCCCACCCAGGCCTCCGCCTACCTCACCGGCTGCCTCGAGATCCTCGCCCTGCGCGAGCGATACTTCGCGCGCGGCGGTCATTCGGACACCGCCGCCCTCCGCGCCTTCCACGACACGCTGGCGGGGAGCGGCGCCCTCCCCATCGCCCTCGCCGAGCGGGCGCTGGCGCTCGGCGAGGAGGCCTGACTGGTTCGCCCGGGTCGTCGGGCCGTTCAGGCCCAGGCGGAGCGCCGGGCCCGGGCGGCCGCCCACAGGGCCCGCACCGCCGGAACGGCGACCGCCACGATGGCGGCGGACGTCAGCACCGCCGCGATGGGGCGCAGGAAGAAGATGCCGAGGCCGGCGTCGGAGATGATCAGCGACTGACGGAGGGCCCGCTCGGCCAGAGGCCCGAGGACCAGGGCCAGGGTGAGCGCGGCCGGCGAGTAGTCGAGCTTCCGCATCACGTATCCCAAGACTCCGAAGACCAGCATCTGGCCCACGTCCCAGACCTTGTTGTTGAGGGAGTAGGCCCCCGTGATGCAGAAGATGATGATGAGCGGCATCAGGATGTTGTAGGGAATCTTGAGCGCGCGGACGAAGAGCGGGATGAACCCGATGTTCAGGATCACGGCCATGACGTTGCCGACGTACATCGAGGCGATGAGGCCCCAGACGAAATCGGGGTTTTTCTCGAAGAGAAGGGGGCCGGGGCGGAGGCCCCACATCAGGAACCCGCCCAGCAGCACGGCGGTCGTCCCCGAGCCCGGGATGCCGAGGGTCAAGAGCGGGACCAGCGCGCCGGCTGACGCCGAGTTGTTGGCCGACTCCGGCGCGGCGACGCCCTCGATGGCCCCCTTGCCGAACTCCGCGCGGTTCGGCGACACCTTCTTCTCGAGCGCATAGGCCAGGAACGAGGCGATCGTGGAGCCGGCGCCCGGCAGGACGCCAATGGCGAAGCCCAGCACCGTCCCCCGGGCCAGCGCCCACCGGCTGCGGATCCAGTCGAGCTTGCTCGGCAAGCAGTCCCGGAAGCCATAACGGGCCTTGAGGATCTTCATATCGGGCGGCGTCTCCGCTCCCGCCAGCACCTCGCCCATGCCGAAGAGCCCGATCGCCACCGGCAGGAAGTCCACGCCGTCGAGCATCTCGTTGATGCCGCCCGTGTAGCGGGGCACGCCGGAGACGATGTCGAACCCCGCCATCGAGAGCATCAATCCGAACAGCATGCTGACGTAGCCCTTGACCGCGTTCTCACCGGTGAGGCCGGTGACCGTCGTGAGACCGAGCAGCATGAGGGCGAAGGTCTCCGGGGGTCCGAACGACAGCGCCCACCGGGCGAGGGTGGGGGACATCAGCATGAGCAGCAGGACCCCGAAGGAGCCCGCGATGAACGACCCGATGGCCGCGATGCCCAGCGCCGGCCCGGCCCGCCCCCGGAGGGCCATCTGGTAGCCGTCGATACAGGTCACCACCGAGGCCGATTCGCCCGGCGTGTTGATGAGGACCGACGTGATGGTGCCGCCGTACTGGGAGCCGTAGTAAATCGCGGCCAGCATGATGATGGCCGAGGTCGGCGACATCCCGAAGGTGAGCGGCAGCAGTAACGCCACGCCCGAGACCGGGCCGATGCCGGGCAGGGCGCCGATCAGCGTGCCGACGACCACGCCGGCGAGCGCCATGAACAGGTTGAACGGCGTGAGCGCGATGGAGAAGCCCAGCAGGAGATTGTCCAGGACGCCCACGCCCGTTCCTCAGTAGCCCAGGAGGCTGACGGGGAACGGCACCTGGAGCCAGTAGGTGAAGACGAGGTAGTTCAGGACAGCGATGCCGACGGCGATCCCGAGGGTCTGACCCCACGGGTATCTCTCCAGAAACCTGAGGATGCCGATCAGGAAGAGGGCGGTGCCGAGTATCATCCCGACCACGTTCAGGAGCGCGGTGAAGAGGCCGGTGGCCGCGAAGACGACGAGGAGCCGCACGAGGCCCTTCCCCCAGGGAAGCCAGGCGCGGCCGGCCTCGGCGCTCCGGGTCGCGCCGACGAAGAGCAGCATGGCCAGGACCGCCATGGCGATGCCCAGCCACACCGGCAGGAAGCCGGGCCCGGGACCTATCTCGCTCCGGTACGGGTACCACCGGAGGGCAGCCCCCGCATACCCGACGGCGAAGACGAGGAGCCCGAGACCGGCGACCTGATCCGCCCGCCTCACGGCTTCTTGATGGCTCCCAGATCGGTCAGCGCCTTCTCGTACTTCGCGCGGAGACTGTCGAGGTACTCGTTGGCCTCCTCGCCGACCCACGTCACCGGGGTCAGCAGGTTCCGCTTGATGTAGAGCTCCTGCCACTTCTTGGTCTCGGTCACCTTGCGGAGCGTGTTCTGCCACCACTTCACCGCCTCGTCGCCCATGTTGGCGGGCCCCACCACGCCGCGGTACTGCTCCCAGAGGAAGTCGTAGCCCTTCTCCTTGAAGGTCGGGATGTCGGGGGCGTCCTTCATCCGCTGCTTGGCGGCGACGGCCAAGTTCTTCGCCTTCTTGGCCTCGACCTGGGCGATGATCTCGTTCGGGTTTTCCACCGCCGCGTCGACGTGGCCGCCCATGAGGGCCGTCGTCACCTCGCCGCCCGAGTTGAACGGCACGTACTTGACCTTGATGCCGGCGGCCTTCTCGAGGAGGTAGGTGAAGATGTGGTCTTCCGAGTTGGTGGCGGTGCCGCCGACCGTGAGTTGGCCCGGCCGCTCCTTGGCGGCCTTCACGAATTCCTCGATCGTCTGGTACTTCGACTCCGAGCGGACCGAGAGCATCAGCTCGTCGATCGCCACGATCATCAGGATCGTCATGGCGTCCCGGTGGTCGCCGGGCAGTCGTCCCTCGATCTTGCCGCTCACGACCGTCGGGGTGGCGCCGGCCACGACGTACGGGTTCCCCTTCTTGCCGATCAAGTAGCTGTAGCCGACGGCGCCGCTCCCGCCGGGCTTGTTGATGACGTTCATCGGCACCGGCGAGAGCTTGTTCTCGTCGATGATGCCGGTGACCATCCGCATGAGGTTGTCGGTGCCGCCGCCCGGCGCGTAGGGCACCACGACTTCGATCGGGCGGACCGGGTACTTCCCCTGGCCGACGGCCGGACCGGCCGCCGCCGACATGAGCGCCAGGATCGCGAGGATCATGGCCACGATGCTGTTCGCGCGCTTCATCGCGTCTCCTTTCTATGTCGGGAGGGGGCCTCCTCGGCCCCTCCCAGCCCCGGTTCGGAATAGCGAGGAGCGACGCCGCGCTCCACGGCGGGGCGGGCGGACGGCTCGACCGTAGCGGCGCTCGGACCGCGGTCCGGCACCGTGGTCGGCAACGTCGAGCGTGTTCCCGGCACGAGCGGCCGGCGAGCGCGGACAGGGCGCCCGCGGCCGCTCACTTGCCGGTCCAGCGGGGCTTGCGCTTCTCGAGAAAGGCGCGCACTCCCTCCCGGAAGTCGGCGCTCGTGTAGGTCAGCGCGATGAGGTCCTCGCCGCCGCTCGCCCGGCGCTGGGCCTGGATGCGCCGGATGGCCTCCTTGGTCACCCGGAGGGTGATGGGCGCGTGCTCGGCGATCTGGGTGGCGAGCGCGGCGACCCGCGCCTCGATCGTTTCAGGGGACACGATCTCGTGGACGAACCCGGCGCCCCGGGCCTCCTCCGCCGAGACGAGGCGGGCGGTGAAGACCAGTTCCTTGAGACGCGACGGGCCGAAGAGGTCGAGGAAGGTCGAGTAGGCTTCCATGGACAGACAGTTCCCGAGGGTCCGCGCGATCGGGACGCCGAAGCGCGCCTCGGGCGTGGCGATCCGGAGGTCACAGGCGGCGGCGATCCGGAATCCGCCGCCCACCGCGTAACCCTGGATCTGGGCGATGACCGGCTTCGTGACGCGCTCCAGCCGCTCGATGCGGCGGTCGCCGTCCCGCTCGTATTCGATCCCGGCCTCGGCCGTCTCGAAGACCTTGAACTGGCTGATGTCGGTGCCTGCCACGAACGCCTTGCCGCCTGCTCCCCGGAGGACGAGCACGCGGATGGAATCGTCGGCGTCGACCTCCTCGCATGCCTGGTCGAGCCGCTCGTACATTGCCCAGGTCAGGGCGTTCCGCGCCTCCGGCCGGTTGAAGGTGAGGGTGAGAACCGGGCCGTCGCGCGTGAGCAGGACCTCGTCGCTGGCCACGACAATCCCTTCTTCGCTTCGGGTTCTGGCGCTGGGAGCGTGATGCCGTGCAGGCGCCGTCGGCAAGCACGAACTGCCACCGAGAATATCAGAACGGGCGGCCGGCTGGGAAGCCGGGGTCCCCGCGAAGTCCCGCACCACCCCCCTGCGGAGCGCCGGCACGGGCTGTGCCACCGAGCTCACTCCGTCCCGGCCGCGCGCCAGCGGTGCCGCGCGATCTCGAGCCAGGCCCGCAGGGTCTCCGCCACGCTCCACGCCTGGGCGATGCAGCCTCGCGGCGCGAAGGGCGGCTCGCCGTCGAAGATCTCGCCCAGGCTCCCGACCCCGTAGTCCGCCAGGTGGTGCGCCATCGGCTGGAGGAAGCCGACCGCCCGCTCCGGGTCTCCATGGACCCGAAGGTGCGCCAGGGCGAAGGGGCCCAGGAGCCAGCCCCAGACCGGTCCCTGATGGTAGGCGCCGTCCCGCTCGAGCACACCCCCCTCGTAGCGCGGGCGGTACCGGGGATGGCCGGGCGCCAGGCTGCGGAGCCCGAAGGAAGCCAGGAGGTCGCGGGCGCAGGCCTCGACCACCCGGCGCTGGCGCTCCGGCTCGAGCGGGCTCTCCGGGAGCGAGACCGCGAAGATCTGGTTGGGGCGCAGGCTGTCGTCGTGCCCCTCCGGGCCGTCGATGACGTCATAGCAGTAGCCGGCGGCCTCGTTCCAGAAGCGGGCGAAGCCCGCGCCCGCGCGGTCGGCCAGCGCGTCCCACGGCGCCGCGTCCCGGTCGAGCCGCCGGGCGAAGGCCGCCATCGCGCGGAGGGCGTTGTACCAGAGGGCGTTGATCTCGACCGGCTTGCCGATGCGTGGCGTCACCACCCAGTCGCCGACCTTGGCGTCCATCCAGGTGAGCTGCACGCCCGGCTCGCCGGCGCGGAGCAGCCCGTCCGCCGGATCCTCGGCGATGCCGTGGCGCGTCCCGGCCCGGTGCCAGCCGACGATCTCTTCCAGGACAGGGTACAGCGCCCGCAGGAGCGCGTCGTCCCGGGTCGCCGCGTGGTAGGCGCGGATCGCCTCGACATACCAGAGGGTCGCGTCGACCGTGTTGTACTCGGGGGCCTCCCCGGCCTCGGAGAAGCGGTTGGGCAGCATCCCGCGGTCCACGAGGCGCGCGAAGGTCGCCAGGATGGGCCGGGCCACGTCGGGCCGGCCGGTGGCCAGGGTGAGCCCGGGGAGGCTGATCATGGTGTCGCGGCCCCAGTCGCCGAACCAGGGGTAGCCGGCGATCACCGACATGCCGTCGGGCACGTCGCGGAGGGGGCGCCGGACCACGAACTGGTCGGCGGCGAGCACGAGCTGCCCGACCCAGGGGGGCGCCCGCCGCGCCGCGGGGTCCACGCGCTGCCAGCGGGCGCGCAGGTCCCGCTCGTGGCCCTGGCGCCGGCGCCACGCCGCCTCACCGTCGAGGGCCGGGACCGGCTCCGCCGAGCAGACGAGCGTGACCTCCGCGCCCGGCGCCAGCACGGCCCGGGCCGTTCCCACGTGAAGGTGGTCCTCGCGCGCCTCCAGGCCGCGCTCCTGCTCCCGGGTCAGCCAGAAGCCTTCGCTCCAGGTGTGGGCCGGCCGGAACTCGGCCCCCCGGGCCAGGACGAGGAGCGGCCGGGCGCCGTCGAAGGCGGTGACCCGGAGGCCGTCGGCCACCGCGTCCACCCGCATCGCCCAGCCCGGGCCGCGAGTGCTGCCGTGGTAGTCCCGGTAGTTGGCGAGCACGGCGAGCTCGAGCGCGATCGGGCCCCGCCCGCGACGCACGCGGTACCGCACGTAGGTCGTGTTGGCCCCCGGCTCCATGAAGACTCGCTTCTCGAGGAGGGCGTCGGCGCAGGCGTACGTCCAGACGGGGGTCGTCCCGTCGAGACGGAAGCGCTCGATCTCTCGATAGCCCGACGGGTCCACGGTGCCGTCCGCCCAGCGGTTGGCGGCGAGGCGGAAGCGCCGGCCGTCGTACTCGGCGCTCTCGTCGGCCTTGGTGACGAGGAGCGTGCGGCCGAGCGGCGGCGCGAGAGCCGCGACCAGGAGACCGTGGTAGCGCCGGGTGAGGAATCCGGCCACGGTGCCGGAGGCGAAGCCGCCGATGCCGTTCGTGCAAAGCCACTCGCGGGTCTCGGCGAGCGGGAGGCTGCCGCACACCTCGCGGCCCCAGTCGGCGAAGTCCGGCTCTTCCGTGTTCATGGCGCTCCTCGGCCCTCGACGAGCCGCAGGTCGTGTCCGTCGGGGCCCCGGACCAGGATACCCGAGCCCTCCCTCGGGGATGCAGCGGCGCCGACAGGCGGAGGCCCGCCGGCGTAACATGGAGGGAACACCGCATGGGGTCGGGCCGCGGGCGGCGCGACCCGAGAGAGGAGGGACGGATGGCCGAGGAATTCATGGGCGACCGGAAGCGGGCGCTCGAGGAGGAATTCTTCCGGCAACGGGAGCGGGCGCTGCTGGAGCGCCTGCGCGGCGAGCACGCGCGGCAGACCGCGAGGCAGGCGCTGGCGTCGGCGTCGGGAATCAG
>DASYQW010000157.1 GCA_036005065.1 Candidatus Methylomirabilota bacterium
CCGGTAGAGGCGATACTGATGGCGGCACCAATCCCCGCTCCAGAGGTACACGCCGTCGAAGGCGAGCCCGTACTCGCACGGGCGCTTTTGGAATCGCCGAAGGATCCGGCCCGTGCCGCTGTGGACCTGGTAGATGAAGTAGCCGCTCCCCGGACTGTCGCTCCCGCTGACGAACATGGCGCCCCGGACAAACGCGATGTCGTTCACGAACCTGAAGGGGACCCGGATGCCCTTGAGGATCTCCCCGTTCGTGCGCATCTGCCGGAGGAGCGCCCCTCCACTGGTCCCCCGGGTCTCAGACTGGCCGTACCAGAGGTGGGTTCCATCGAAGCCCAGGCCGGAGGTCACGTCGGTCCGGGGCGCCCCGATCATGCCCAGGAGCCGGCCCGGCAACATCTCGTACACCAGGTCGTCGAAGAAGTTGAGCACCCAGAGGCGACCCTCGGCGAAGGCGAGACTCTGGCTGCCATCCCCGAAGAACCGCAACTGGTTCGGGGCCGGGAACTGTTGCAGGATGGCCCCGTCCCGGGGGCGAATCCGGACCACGAAGTGTCGAGGCTCGCGGGCCCCGCCGTCGAGGCCCCACAGGAACCCGGCACCGTAGGCCAGGTCCATGATCCCCTGCCGGGTGATCGAGCGCATGGTCACGGTCCGAACCACCGGCAGCGGGAGGGCAGGCGGAGATTCGTCCTCGGTCGACCCCGCCCCGGCGGCGTCCGTCGCCTCCGGCACCGCCCGCCCCTCTTCCGGCGGTCCAGCCTGTGCCCCGGCCTCGGGCGCCGTCCCCTTCAGCCACCCGATCGTCGAGATCACCACGAGTCCGGCGAGGACCGCCAGTGCCGCCGCTGATACGCGCGTCTTCATCGCGGTGACCCTCTCGCCAGCAGCGGGAGCGAGGCCGCCCGCGCGTCGCCGTTGGCGGGCGGCGCGGCCGCCAGCTCGGGCGCGGCGCCGACGTGCGCCACCAGGTGCCGGATGGCCTCCGCCCCCATCACGACCGGGCTGCCGATGGTGCCGTCGGGGCGCACGAGCACTGCGGCCGGCCATCCCGACACCCCGTAGGCGTCGGCCACCTCGGACCCCTCCTGCAGGAACACGGGGCGGAGGCCGTGCGCCGCGTACGCGCGCGACGTCCCGTCTCGCCGGCTGACCGTGACGAGCTTGAGCGGGAGCGCCGCGTCGTCCTGCCAGCGGGCGAGGTCCGGCAGCAGGCCGCTGCACGCGCCGCAGTCGGGGTCCAGGAAGACCAGCACCAGCGGCGCGCCGGCCCCGAGCAGCTCGTCCAGGGTCGCCGGCGCCCCCGCCTCGTCCGCCAGCTGCCAAGCCGGCGCTCGCGTGCCGATCGGGTGCCCCGCGTGCGCGTGATCGGAAGGGCCGTGGGGAACCACGCCGTCGCCCATCCCCAGCCGCGCCTCGACGGCGTCCAGCCGCAGCACGAGCCGGCCGTGCTGCCGCATCAGCTGCAGGAGGAGCCAGCCCTGGACGGCCCCGACGCCGAGGGCGAGGGCGGCCACGCTTATCATCCCGCGCTCGGCCCCGGTCATCCCCGAAAGCCAGGCGAGCAGGCTGCCGCCCCCGCCCTCGCGCGCGAGCACCACCGCCGCCAGGGCCGCCAGCCCCGCGTTCCGCGCCACCGTGGCCCACCCGACCGGGGTGGTCTGGAGCTGCCCGAAGCAGCGACAGGGCGGCCGCTGCCCGCGCGCCAGGCTGGCGAGGATCGCGCTCTCGAAGACCACCAGGAGCCCCAGCGCGCCCAGCGCGGCTCCCCGCGCCGAGATCGCCGGCAAGAGGCCGACCGCCACACTCAGCTCCACCAGCGGCAGGAGGCGGGCGACGGCCGGCGCGAGCCGGGACGGGACCCCGAAGCTCGTGACGGCCTGCTGCGTGCCGGCCCGGTCGAGCAGCTTGCCCGTCCCGGCCACCGCGAAGACGGCGGCCAGGATCAGGCGGGCGGTGGTGATCAGCGCGTCCATCAGCTTGGTTTGCACCCACCCGTCGGAT
>DASYQW010000158.1 GCA_036005065.1 Candidatus Methylomirabilota bacterium
GGAGATGAGCGACCGCAGCGACCTGTCGGCGGCCCGTCGTCTCGCCACCAAGGTGGACATGTCGGCGGCAGCCGTGACGCGCCGGCTGCGCACCCAGGCCGCGCTGCGCGACGCCTGCCTGGCCTGGGGCCGAAGCCGGCCCTCCGGCCGCCCTGGCGGCTAGGGTCCCGGTGATGAGCCACCCGGCCGCCCCGATCCGGTTCACCTCCAGCGACAGCGCCGGCACTCGGGCAGGTCGACGGGGACGTCTGGGTTGACCTGGCGATCGGCGCGGGGGCGGACCTCCCCGCTGATCCAGGGCGCCGCCTGGGAGCTGACCGCGACCGGCCCGCCGACACGCATCGGGATGCAGGACGGGTATCTCACGGTGGATTTCGGGCCGACGGGGCACTTCCATTTGTGCATCGGCGAGCGCCGCGGGGAGCCGGGCAACCCGACCCCGCCCGAGCTGGCCGCCCACCGGCGGACGAAGCGCGCGGAGCTCTACCGCCGGATCAACCGCGAGGGAACGCCGGACAGCTGGGGCTTGCGCCTGTTCAACGGGAAAGACGAGCCGCAGATCACCGTCCTGTTTCCCAACCCCTTTCTGACGGGTAAGCTCGGAGTTCGGACGCCCGACTGGTCGGCCTTGGCCTTGTGGGACCGTGTGCGCCGGCAGTATCTTGGCCTCGATCCCGACCCCCGCGACCGCTCGGGCCAGCGGATGATCCACCCGTAGAGCCTTGCCGGGCGAGACTTCCGGTTCTGGCCGAGAGCGACCACCAACGACCCCGTCTGGCCTGGATCTTGTGGTTTACGGGGGCCGAGTCACTCGCGAGGGCGTACGTACGCAAGACCGGGCGCTGAGCTGAGAAGACGCAGACGCTCAGCACGCTGTCCCGGGAGGTCCCACGCCGATCACCTGGAACGCCCGCGCCGCCGCCGCCGTCCGCCCCTCGACCCCGAGCTTCGCGTAGATGTGCTCGAGGTGCTTGTGCACGGTCCGCGGGGAGATTCCGAGGATCCTGGCGATCACCGCGTCGGCCTTGCCCTCGGCGACCCAGGCGAGCACCTCCGCCTCGCGGCGGCTGAGGCCGAGGATCTCGAGGGCCGGCGTGGGCAGCCGCGTGTACTGCTCGTGAAGGAGCAGGAGCGGCTGCCCAGACACCGAGAGCCGGCGGACGACGAGGCGCTTTCCCTCCCGCTCGACGACGAGCGGCGCGCGGCACGACGGGCGGCGCGTCCTGGTCGGCGAGCGACGCCTCCCGGTCGACCCAGGATCGGAGCGCCTCGGGGAGCGCCCGGGCCGCCCCGGGGCCGGGAGCGAAGAACTCCGCCAGCAGCCGCCCCGCCCGCGGGGTCAGCCACCCGATGCGCCCGCCGGGCGCCACGGCGAGGAGCCCGGCGTCGAGCTCCTCGAGCGCCCGCCGCTCCGCCGCCTGCGCCTCCTGGATCCGGCTGGCCGCCTCGGCGTTGCGGTAGGCCTGGACCAGATGCGGCCGGAGCAGGTCCAGGAGGAGGCGGTCGCGCTCGGAAAAGTCCCTCCGATGGCGGTTGAGGGCGATGGCGATCTCGAGGGAGGGCTTGGCGCGAAAGTGCGCGATCATCTGATATTCGACGTCGGCGCGCCGGTAAAAGTCCTGGTAGATGCCGAGATCGTGGAACTGGCGCCGGGAGATGAAGTCCGACACCCTCAGCGCCCGCCCGTTACCGGTGCGCATGTGGTGCACGACGATCGGATGCTGATGGAGGAGCGGCCCGAGAATCTCGCGGCCCCGGGGCGGGTCGGCCTCGGCGGGCTCGACGAGATAGTCGATGCGCTGCTTGTGGAAGTCGTACTCGGTGTAGGCGGTGACGTCGGAGAAGATGGCCCGGGTCAGCCGAGTTGAGACCTGCCGGCCGAAGGCACGGAGATCGCGGCTCGCGTAGATCTCCCCGAGAAGCTCGAGCGCCGCTCGCCAGTCCCGCTGAGCCAGCCGCATGACCGCTCCCTCGGGCGAATACGCAAGAATGCGTATCGACGCTAGGCCTTGGCGTTGGGAAAGTCAAGGCCAGATGGGGGAGCCGAGGCGAGCTCGAATGAGCCGACCACGCGCCTTCCCGAGGCCGCCGTGAGCAGGATCCAAGCTTCGCCCGTGACCGATCGCGACGAACCGTCGTCCGCCGGTTCCCGTCAATTCGGCGTCGGCCGTGCGATGGTCCTCATCGCCGGCGCGTCATTCCTCGTCCTTGGGCTGCCGCCGGCGTGGCTGGGCGCCCAGGTCGCCAGCCAGACCCGGGGCTCCGCCGTCGATGCGGGCGGTTATCGCGCGCCGGGTGTCGACGACGGCGTGGCCGTGGGTGAGGCGGGCACCCTTCCCGTGAGCCCCGGGGTGCTCATCAGATTTGCCGGTCTCGACGAGCTGACCGCGGGCGGTGTCGTCCCGCCCTCCCCGAGCGTCGCCAAGGGCGTGAGCCGCGTGATCCAGGCGGCGAACTCGGCGCTCCGCCTCTCCACGGTGACCGGCGCGCCGTTGCAGACGAAGACGCTGCGCGCCTTCTTCGGCGCGCCGGACCGGGGGGCTGTCCTCGACCCCCAGGTGCTCTTCGACCAGAACGAGGCTGACCGCCGCTTCTACATCGCCGCGCTGCAGCATCGGGGCACGACGGAGGCCAGCGGGACGTCGCTGATCCACCTGGCCGTGTCCCGGAGTCCTGAGCCGCCCGACCTGGAGCCCGACCACTGGTGCCGGTACGCCATCGACGCCAAGCGGGACGGCGGAACGGCCCTGGCGAGCCGCGCGGGGGACCTGACCCTGACGGTCGGGTCGGCGCGGCTCGTCCTGACCACCGACCAGTATCGGTTTGCGACGAACGCCTTCACCTTCGCCGTCATCCGCGTGCTCGACAAAGTCGCCCTGTCCCGCAACACTGGCGCCTGCCCGTCGCTCCCCGGGACCGTGGTGTTTCAGCCGGCCGCGGCGCCCGGCGACCGCTCGTTCTTCGCCCTGCAGCCGGTCCAGAGCCCGGGTCCGTGGGCGGCCGACCTGCGCGACCCGGTCTACTTCGTCAACACCGGGTTCACCGGCACCAGCTCCGACGACCGCTATCGGGTCTCGCGGATCTGGGATACGCCGCCGACGTTCCGGAGCCTCGTGCTGCGGGGCGCGCGGCGGTACGCGAGCCCGCCGGATTCGCCCCAGCCGCGGAGCGCGGTGCGGCTCGACACCGGCGACGCCCGCATCAGGCAGGCGGCCGGAGGGCGGGCGACGGCAGAGGCGATCACCGTCACGTACCTCACGGCGGTCCACGCCACGCGGTGCCACGTAGGAGCGGCCTCACCCACGGCATGCGTCATGTGGGTCCGGGTCGAGGTGACCCCGATCGCGGCGGCGTTCGCGCGGATCGACCAGCAGCTGATGCTCGGCGGGGGCCCGGGGATCTTCGACTCGTTCCCGGGCGTCGCCGAGGGGGCCGACGGCGTGAGCGTGGTGGCGTTCCAGCGGAGCGGCCCCGGCAGGTTCTTGCATGGCCTGGTGATGGTGAAGCCGTTCTCGGCCGAGGCCTTCGGGCCCGCCGTCCTGCCGGCCACCCCGACCGGCCAGTGCGCGCTGGCGGCCCCGAGGGCCATGGGGGATGCCATCACGGTGCGGCGGGATCCCGTCCGCCTCCAGTACTGGGTGAGCACGGTGCGGGCGATCTCGGTCGCCGGCCGATGCGTGTGGGAGACCGCCGTCGTCAACCTCCGGCCCTAGCGCACCAGGTCGTCATGGTGGCTGACGGAGATTCGTCGACACCTCTGACGAAGCGTCCGCCTCGAGCTGCAACCCATGATTTCTTCGACGATCCGGTGTGGTTCGAATCTTGCCTTTTCAGGGCGCCGTGGAGACACGCTGGGGCGTCGGCTGAAAGTATGGCGGATCCGCGGTCGGGGGGTGGAGGGTGGCATGACCGCAGGGCCACTCGTGCGCCTCAGATGTCATCGGGCGCGAGGAGATTGGGCCGAAACCGGCCCGTAGAGGAAACCCCTTAAGGAGGCCGCGCATGCCTAGCCGACGCTCCGTACTCCGAGGGTTGGTGCTTCTCAGCACGTTCGTACCGACGCTCGTGGTCACGGCGCCACAGGCCTTCGGCTTCACCTTCACCACCATCGATGTCCCGCGTGCGAAGGAGACCGTGGCCGTGGGAATCAACGCGCGCGGCGAGATCGTGGGCCATTACCTCGACGCCACCCAGGACCTCCATGGCTTTCTCTTGCGCAATGGGGTCTTCACGACCATCGATGTCCCGCACGCCAGGCTCACGGTGGCTCTAGGAATCAACGAGCGGGGGCAGATTGTCGGCTTTTACGACGACGCCACTCGTCACACCCGTGGCTTTCTCTTGAACAACCAGGTCTTCACCATCATCAATTACACGAGCAAGATCGTCCCGCGCGCCTTTACAACCGAGGCCTGGGGAATCAACGCTCGGGGCGAGATCGTGGGCCGGTACGTCTTCGAGGCCGTCCATGGCTTTCTCAGGAACAACGGGGGCTTCACCAGGCTCGATCCCTCAGGCGCCAGGCACACCGAGGCCCATGGAATCAATGGAGGCCAGATTGTGGGCCAGTACACCGATAATTCCGGCACACATGGCTTTCTCCTGAACAACGGGCGCTTCACCACCATCGATGTCCCGGGCGCCAGGAGCACCGATCTCCGGGGAATCAACGCTCGGGGCCAGATTGTCGGCACATACTTCGCCGCTGGTTCCAGCCATAGCTTCCTCTTGAACAACGGGCGCTTCACCATCATCAAGGTCCCGGGCGCCAGGAGTACCGGGGTCCATGGGATCAACGCTCAGGGGCAGATTGTGGGCCACTACGAAGATGCCACCCAGAGGCGCCATGGCTTTCTCGCATCCCCGTAGTCGTGGCCCTTACCGGAGCGCATTGTGGTATTCGCCGCTGTGCAGGCTCGCATCCGG
>DASYQW010000159.1 GCA_036005065.1 Candidatus Methylomirabilota bacterium
TGATCGCCTGGGCCTCGTCCAGGACGACGTAGTCGAGCTCGACACCGGCGAGCTGCGCGGCATCCCGCCGGAGCGTGCCGTACGTCGTGATGATCAAATCGACGGCCTCGACCTCCGAGAGATCGCGCGCGCGGCCGGCGCCGGTGTGATCCAGCACGCGCAAATCGGGTGCGAAGCGTGAGGTTTCGCGCAGCCAGTTGAACACGAGCGAGCGCGGGACGACGATGAGCGACGGCGCCCGCGTCGTGGCCGCCTTGGAGCGGGCGCGCACGCGGTCGAGGAGCGCGAGCACCATCACCGTCTTGCCGAGGCCCATGTCGTCGGCGAGGCAGCCGCCCAGGCCGAGGGCGGCCATCGTGGCGAGCCAGCCGAGCCCGCGGCGCTGGTAGGGCCGCAGCTCGCCCGCCAGGTCGGCGGGGACGGGCGGCAGCCCGGTGCCGTCGCGGAGCCGGTCGAGGAGCCCGGCCAGCGGCCCCTCGGCGACGACCGTGACGGGCGGACGCGCGCCCTCGCGCGGCAGGGTCTCGCCGAGGGCGGCGGCGAGGGCCTCGCGCGCGGTGACGTGCCCGCCGCGCTCGCCGAGGAGACGCCGGACCTCGGCGACCTCCGCGGGATCGAGGACTACCCACTGCCCGCGCCAGCGGACCAGCGGGCGCTTCATCGCCGCGAGCCGCGCGAACTCCTCGGGCGTGAGCGGCCGGTCGCCGAGCGCGGCCTCCCAGCGGTACTCGAGGAGCGTCTCCA
The DNA here is from genome assembly GCA_036005065.1 of Candidatus Methylomirabilota bacterium. Lineage (NCBI taxonomy): Bacteria > Methylomirabilota (SeqCode) > Candidatus Methylomirabilota bacterium. The sequence continues at coordinate 745 of DASYQW010000159.1, forward strand.
GCGACAGGCGCTGGCTGGCGACGGCGCCGGCCGCCTTGGCGGATGCGCGGCCGCCGACCCGCATCCGGAGGCGGAGGCGCCGCTCGCCCGAGGGCGCGAGCTCGGCCGGCAGCACGACGCCGAAGCCGGCCTCGCCGAGGAGCGGCGCCGCCTCGGACAGGAAACCCCACGCCGCGCCGGTGTCGAGACGCACCGCCTCGGGCGCGGGCGCGTCCAGGCTCGCCTCGATCGGGGGGAAGAGCCGCCCCGCCCGCGCGAGCTCGCGCAGCAGGACCCGTCGCGGCTCGCCGAACGTGTGGTCGAGCCAGTTCCGGCGGCGTCCGGCCGCGCGCCAGACATCGGCGGCGGGCAGGAGCAGGCTCGGGTCGTCGGCCGCCTGGAGCAGGTAGCCGAGCCGCCAGCCCGCCTGCTCGCCGTTGTCCGGCGTGTCGAGCTTGAGGCAGAGTCGCGGCTCGCGCGAGGCGGGGGCGCCGCGCACGGGCGCCGCCCACTGGGAGAGCGCCTCGACCAGGCCGCGCTCGAGGACGCCGGCGCCGAGGAAGGCCGGCTCCGCGGCAGGCTCGATCAGCGCCGCGGCGAGCCGGCCTTCCCAGCGGCCCACCGGCACCGGCGACTCGCCGCCTTCGCGGATGAGCCCGTCGGCCACCGCGTCGAGGAACTCGAGCAAGAGATCGTCGGGAGCCCACACCCGCGCGCCGCGGCCGGCCGGCATCGCGTGGGCGGCCGGCGGCAGGGCGGCCGCCAGTCGGCGAAACCGCTCGGCGTCCTCGGAGAGCGCGAGCGAGACGCCCCAGCGCGCCTCCGCACCGGCGGCGGTGGCGGCGATCACGGGGGCGACGCGCTCGCGCGCGACCAGGTCGAGGGCGAGCTTGGCCGCCAGGCTCCAGGCGGCGACCGAGGCCGGGACCCGACCGAGGTCGTCGGCCGCCAGGACAGCCAGGATCGGGACCGCGGACGCGAGCGGGACGGTGACGCCGGACACGCGCGCGGCGGCCGGGTCCGCGGTGACGATCCGGGCCGTCGCCGCTCCGCCGGCCGCGGCCAGCGCGGCGACGGTTTCCGGCTCTCCGTCCGAGTCCCGATCGGCGGGCCACAGGAACAGCGAGGGACCGCCGGCGGCGCGCGGGAGGAAGACCAGATGGGCAGGCCTCACGCGGGGACCACGCTGTACCGGCCCTCCGTCCGCCGTCGCGGCGTTACACGGGCAGCTCGAACGTCCCCAGGGTCCTCGCCGCGGCCCCCATCCGCCGATCGAAGGTGACGAGGACCCGAGCGCCCTGAAGGCCAGCCAGCGCCAGGTGCAGGGCATCGGCCGCGCGCAGAGCGACCTGTCGTCCGAGGCTCATCAGCAGGCGTTCGGCCTCGCGGTGCACCTCCGAGGTCAGCTCCGCGCCACGGAACTCGCCAGCTGTCACGTCGCGCAACACGCGCTGGTAGACGCGCTGGGCGTGGCTGGCCGCGAGCTCCGTTTCCCGGACCCGGCGGACAAGGGCGGAGGTCAGCTCGCTCACCGAAAGGTCGGACACGATGAGATCGCGCCGATCGAGAAGGGCCGCTTCGAGCTCCTCGCTTCCCTCCTCGGCGATGTAGATCTTCGCCAGGGCGCTGGCGTCCAGGTAGACGGGGCTACCAGGGATCCTCACGCTCGTCCGCCACCGTCTCGGACAACGGCTTACCCTTCAGGCGGATTCTGGCCCGAAAGCGCCGGTGACTCGAGAACGGCCGGGCCGATTCCTGTCGGGTGGGGACGAGACGGGCCACGGGGCGGCCGCGATCGGTAATCACCACCTCGCGTCCCTTGCGCACCTGTTCGAGGAGAACGGACAGGTTCTGGCGCGCTTCACGGATGCCCGCGGATCGCACGGTCTCATCGTGCGACAAGTAGCACACACGAGTCAAGGGGGCCCCGGCTGCCGCTCGGGGCCTCGGCCACTTCATCCGGGCGACCCGGTCAGCTCGGCCTCGAGCCGGGCGATGCTGGCCGCCACGATGTCGACGAGCTGATCCACCTCGCTGCTGGTGATGCAGAGCGGCGGCGCCAGGCGGATCACGCTCCCGCGCGCGTACACGATGGCCCCGCGATCCCACGCCAGGCGGTCCAGCCTGGCGACCTGGGTGCCGTCGAGCGGCCGCCCGGCGGCGTTGGGCGCGACGAGCTCGACGCAGGCCATGAGCCCGCGTCCACGCACTTCGCCGACGATGCGGCGCCCCTTCACCGCGGTCTCGAGGCCGGCCAGGAGCCGCGCGCCCATCTTCTCGGCGTTCTCGACGAGGTCGTCCTTCTCCAGGATCCGGATGTTCGCCAGCGCCGCCGCGCAGGCAACCGGGTGCGCCGCGTAGGTGTTCGGGTGCACGTTCTCTTCCTTGGCGCCCTCGGGGAAGGCGTCGGCGAGGCGGCGCCGCGCGATGCTGGCCGACAGGGGAATGTAGCCCGAGGTGATGCCCTTGGCCACCGACAGGAGGTCGGGCACGACACCCTCGTGGTCGCACGCGAACCACCGTCCGGTCCGCCCGAAGCCGGTGATCACCTCGTCGGCGATCATCAGCACGTCCAGCTCGTCGCAGATCGCGCGCACGGCCCGGAGCCAGCCGATGGGCGGGATGATGAAGCCGCCCGCCGAGAGCACCGGCTCCATGATCACCGCGGATACCGTCTCCGGGCCCTCGCGCACGATCGCCTCGCGCAGCTCCCGGGCTCGACGCTGGACCAGCTCCTCGTCGGTGCCGGCGCCGCGGTCACGAAAGGGGTACGGTGGGGCGACCTTCACGAAGCCGGGCACCGAGAGCGGGGCGTAGGGCTCGGCCATCTGCGGGATGCCGCAGACCGCGAAGGTGCCCGCGGTGGCGCCGTGGTAGGCACCCTGGAGCGAGAAGACCTTGTACTTGCCGGTCTGGCCTCGGGCCATCCAGTAGTGACGCGCGATCTGCATCGAGCGCTCGTTGGCCTCGGAGCCGCTCACCGCGAACATCGAGTAGTCCAGATCGCCCGGGGTCAGGGTCGCGAGCTTCGCCGCCAGCTCGGCCGCCGGTGGGTTGGAGAACTGCCGGGTGGTCGGGTAGTAGGCGAGCCGCACGACCTGCTCGGCGATCGCCTCGGCGATCTCGCGGCGGCCGTGTCCGACGTTGACGACGGCGAGGCCGGCGAATCCGTCCATCAGCTTCTTGCCCTGCTGGGTCCACACCCACACGCCCTCCGCGCGCTCGACGACGAGCTCCTCGTCGGAGAGCCACGGGTGGTCTTGGGTCTTGTGGGTCCAGAGATGCCGAATGGCTTCGGCGGTGGTCGTGGTCATCGTGGTCCTCCCTGCCCGATCGGGCTGATGCCGCCTCGGAAAAGCGCACTGTAGGCGTTCAGGGCGGGCTGGCCGCCGAGGTGGGCATACAGCACGGCCGAGCCCTTCTCGATCTCCCCCCTGGACACGAGATCGATGAGACCCGCCATGGACTTTCCCTCATAGACCGGATCCGTGATCATGCCCTCGAGGCGCGCGGCCAGCCGGATCGCCGCCAGGGTCCGGTCGTCCGGGATCCCGTAGGTGCCGGCGTGGTATCGGTCGTCGAGGATGATCTCGTCCTCTCGGAGGTCACGGCCGATGCCGATGAGCTCGGCGGTCTGGCGCGCAATGCGCGCCACCTGCTCGTGGGTCTCCTTGGCCTTGGCCGACGCGTCGATCCCGATGACGCGGCGTGGCCGCTGCTGCGCCGCAAAGCCGGCGATCATCCCGGCCTGTGTGCTCCCGGTCACCGAGCAGACGACGACGGTGTCGAAGAACACGCCGAGCTCGCGCTCCTGCCGGGCGACCTCCTGGGCCCAGCGGGCGAAGCCGAGGCCGCCGAGCCGGTGGTCCGACGCGCCGGCCGGGATGGCGTACGGCTTGCCTCCCGACGCCCCGATCTCCGCGATGGCGCGCTCCCAGCTCTCCTTGAATCCGATCCCGAAGGCGGCCGACACGAGCCGGACGTCGGCGCCGAGGATCCGGCTCAGCAGGATGTTGCCCACGCGATCGTACACCGCGTCGGGCCAGTCCACCCAGCTCTCCTGCAACAGCACACACTTCATCCCCACCCGAGCGGCCACGGCTGCCACCTGGCGGGTGTGGTTGGACTGCACGCCTCCGATGGAGACGAGCGTGTCGCACCCCTGCCCGATCGCCTCGGCGACGAGGTACTCGAGCTTCCGAGTCTTGTTGCCGCCGAAGGCGAGCCCGCTGTTGCAGTCCTCGCGCTTGGCCCAGATGCGGGCTCCGCCGAGGTGCGCACTCAGCCGCTCCAGGGGGTGCAGCGGCGAGGGTCCGAACAGCAGCGGATATCGATCGAACGAGTCGAGCTTCATGCGCCCTCCTGTCCCTCTGGGGTGGCCGCCCTCACCGGGTCCATCCATGATGACCGAGTCGGACCAGCGGGATCAAGGAGCGGCAGGACCCGGGCGCGGGGCGTGGGGTGCGTCACGGCGCCCGCAGGAGTCTCCGAAACGTCAGGCTGATGCGCTCGCCCTCGATGCCGGGCCGACGGGGCACGCCGTGGACGTAGTGTCGCTGGCAGGTTCCGCCCATCACGAGCAGGGCCCCGTGACCGAGCCCGAGATCGTGCCGCTCCGCGTCTCGCTTCCGCCGGGGCCTGACGATGAGACGCCGGACCGCACCGAGCGACACGATGGCCACCTGGGGGTCGGGCCCCAGCTCCGGCTCGTCGTCGGCGTGCAGCCCCATGCTGTCGTCGCCGCTCCGGTAGCGGTTCGCGAGGACGTGGTTGAACGGCACGCCGGTCCGGGCCCGCACGCGCGCGAGGAGTCGGCCCGCCGTCGGCGTGAACGGTCGCGGCTCGAGAGTCTGCCCCGAGTAGCGGTAGCCGAGGTCCCCTGCCCAGGCGATGAGGCGCGGCTGAAGGATCTGCCGCCCGAACAGCACGATCTGCCGCTGCTCCCAGGTCAACTCGTCGCGGAGCGCCGCTAGCGCCGCGTCGGCCTCGTCCGGCGAGAGCCAGGCCGCGTCGTAGTCGAGCCAGGCGCCGGACGCGAGGGTCACGCGCATGGGGGTCCGACTCCCGGATCAGCCGCCCAGCTTCGCCGCCCGCTGCTCAGCCGGTCGTGGATGCCACGCGGGCACCGGCCCTCGCCCTCGCGCGAACTGCTCACCGACCACTCCCCCGAGTACCACGAGACCGACCCGATGAGACGACGATGCTATCATACGTAGGCGTCCCGGGCGGGGCTTCGGTCGGCTGCTCGAGTCGTGAGACGGGAACGGGCGGGGTCCCCCCTTGACACCCGATCTGGCCACGCGCCATGCTCACCCCGGCGGGCGGGCCGCTCCGCGGGCTGCGGAGCGCCGCCCCGCGCACGGCGGCGAACTTCCCGACCCGTCCCCCGGCGTGCCTCACGAAGGTCGATGGCCCCGGCCGATCCACGAAGGAGGGAACAGGCCATGACGAAGCTCCTCACGATGGGTGCTCTCTCGATCCTGATGGTCCTGGGGTCGGTGGCGCGGGCGGCGGAGCCGATCGCCATCGGGTACATCGGGCCGCTCACGGGCTCGGTGGCGCTCCTCGGGAACGAAGCCCTCAAGGGCGCCACCCTCGCGGCCGAACAGATCAATGCCGCCGGCGGCGTCCTGGGCCGGCCGATCAAGATCTTCGCCGCGGACAACAAGTGCAACCCCGCCGAGGCCGTCTCGGCGACGCGGAAGGTCATCACCCGGGATCGGGTCGTCGCCGCCATCGGGCAACTGTGCAGCTCGGCCACCCTGGCGGCCATGCCCATCCACGAGCAGGAGAAGGTTCCCCTGGTCGTGGAGACCTCGACGAATCCCCTGATCACGGTGCGAGCGGGCGTCGGCGGCAACAAGTGGGTGTTTCGGCCGAACCTCCCCGACGACATCAACGCCACGGTCTTCGCCAAGATGATCGTCGACCTCGGCGGGAAGACCGCCAGCTTCCTCCTCACCAATGACGACTGGGGTCGAGGGGTGGGGGCCTCCTTCAAGGAGGTCATCGAGAAGGAGGGGGGCAAGGTCCTCAGCCTGGATTACTACGACGAGGGCGAGACCAACTTCCTGTCCGTCCTCACGAAGATCAGGGGATTGAATCCAAACGCCATGCTCATCGCGGCCCGCACGGCGAGCGGGGCCGTCATCATGAAGCAGTACACGGAGCTCGGCATGAAGATGGCGATCTTCAACCAGGGCGACATGGTCAACGAGCAGTTCGTGAAGCTCGTCGGGAAGGACATCGCGAAGGGGATCCTCGGGAGCGAGTCCTGGTATCCGGGGGTCGACGATCCGCTGAACAAGAAGTTCGAGGCGGATTACACCGCCCGCTGGGGATACGAGCCCATCGAGCCGTCGGCCTACGGATACGTCGGGATGCAGCTCATCGCCGAGGCCATCCGGCTCTCCCAGAGCGCGACGTCGGAGGCCATCCGGGACGGGCTGACCCGGGTCAACCTGAAGACCATCGCGGGGCAGGTCAAGTTCGACGAGCACAATCAGGCATGGACCTGGGTCGTCGTGGCCAAGATCACGGACGACGGCCGGATCGTGACGATCAAGAGCGTGCAAGTCGATCGGCCCAAGGGGTACTGGGAGGAGTGGGAGAAGAAAACGAAGAAATGAGGCAGGGAACCCCGACGCCAGGCCCGGTCCCCATGGGCGAGGTGTCCTGAGCGGTCCGGGGCAGGACGACTTCGACCTGTCCTTCGGCGCCGGCTTGACGACGCAGCCGGTCGAGGCCGGCCGAGGCCAGGCGGCGCTCCCCGACGAGGTCCGGCCACCCGGACGACTCCCGGCGGCTCGACTCCGCCTCGACCCGGGTGGCCGCTGACATGGGGACCTTCTTTCAGCTCCTCGTGAACGGCCTCTCCTTCGGTGCCATCTACGCGATGGTGGCCGTGGGCCTGACCATCGTCTTCGGCATCCTGGAAGTGGTGAACTTCGCCCAGGGCGAGTTCTACATGCTGGGTGCCTACCTGACGTATCTCGTCGTCCTGGCCCAGCTGCCGTACCCGATCAGCATCGTCGCGGCCGTGGCCGGCATGACCCTGGTGGGCCTCCTGGTCGAGCGGCTCGCCATCCGGCCCCTCATCGGGAAGGCCTGGCAGCTCCCGATCCTGTCGACCCTGGGCATCTCGATCATCATCCAGAACGGCGCGATCGTCGTGTGGACGCCCAATCCCCGGACCATCATCGTCGAGACGGCCAGCAAGAACGTCGAGATTCTCGGCGTGGTCCTCACCTACCAGCGGTTGATCATCATCGTGATCGCCCTCGCCACCTTCGTCTCGCTGCACTATTTCGTCCACCGGACGAAGACCGGCAAGGCCATGCGGGCGGTCTCTCAGAACAAGCACGCGTGCCAGGTCATCGGCATCGACGTCCGGCGAATCTCCACCATCGCCTTCGCCCTGGGCGCGGGGTTGTCGGGTCTGGGGGGGGCGATCGTGGCTCCCGTCATGGCGATCCATCCGGTGATGGGGATCCTCGTCGTCATCAAGTGCTTCGCCGCGGTGATCATCGGCGGGTTCGGCAACATCCACGGCACGATCGTGGCATCCTTCCTGCTCGCCGTCGTCGAGAGCTTTGCGGTGGCGCATGTCTCGCTCCAGTACAAGGACGTCTTCGCGTTCGTCGCCATGGTCCTGATCTTGCTCTTCAAGCCGCACGGGATCTTCGGCCGCAAGGTCGGCATCTAGGGCACGGCGATGAGCGTGGCGGGGCCGCTGATTCTCGTCGCCGGCGGGCTCCTGCTGGGGGGGATCCCCTACCTGGTGACGTCGTCCTACGTGATGCACCTCATCATCCTGTCGGGGATCTACATCATCTTCGCCCTGAGCTACGACATCGTCGTCGGGTATCTGGGCATGCTGTCCCTGGCCCATCCGGCCTTCTACGGCGTGGGGGCCTACACGTCGGTCCTCCTGGTGATGCGGCTCGAGGTCCCGTTTCTCCTGGCGCTGGCCGTGGCCGGCGTCCTGGCGTCGATCGTGGCGCTGATCGTCGGCTATCCGGCCTTGAGCCTCTCCTATCACTCGTTCGCCATCGTGACCCTGGCCTTCACACTCATCGTCCGCATCGTGTGGATCAACTGGGAAGGTCTCACCAACGGCCCCATGGGGATCCCCGGCGTGCCGCGGCCGAGGCTGGAGCTGCCATTCCTGGGACGGATCGATGTCGAGACCTCGACCGGCTACTACTACTTCATCCTGGTCCTGGTGGTCCTCACCGGTCTCTTCGTCTACGGCATGATCCACTCGAGGGTGGGCCGGGCCCTGGTGTCGATCCGCGAGAACGAGATCCTGGCCGAGACGCTCGGCGTGAACGCCTTCAAGTACCGCATGATGGCCTTCGCGGTGGGCGCCTTCTTCGCCGGGATCGCCGGGAGCTTCACGGCCCACTACATCGCCTTCGTCGGCCCCGAGTTCACCGACTTCTACTACATCACGATGCTACTCATCATGGTCATCCTCGGCGGCTCCGGGACGCTCCACGGCGTGATCCTCGGCGCCATCGTGTTCACGTTCGTGCCCGAATACCTGCGGATCACTCCCGAGTTCAGGGACGTGATCTACGGCGTGATCCTGGTCGTGACGATCGTCTTCGTGCCGGGCGGCATCGGAGGGCGGCTCAACGACCTCATGCGGAGCCGAAAGACGCCGAGCCATGGTGCTGCTGGAAACCGTTGACCTGACCAAGCGCTTCTTCGGGCTCACCGCGCTCGACAAGGTGAGCTTTCGGGTGGGGCGAGGCGAGATCGTCGGCCTCATCGGACCGAACGGGTCGGGCAAGACGACTCTGTTCAACTGCGCGACGGGGATCCTTCCCGTCTCGGGCGGACGGATCAGGCTCAAAGGCGAGGACATCACGAACCACGCGACGCATGCCATCGCCCTCAAGGGGGTGAGCCGCACCTTCCAGATCATCAGGATCTTTCCCCAGATGACCGTCATGGATAACATGCTCCTGGCCATTCAGCAGCACCAGGGCGAGCGGATCGTGTCCTCCATCCTGCGGACTCCCGGCGTTCGACGCCTGGAGCGCGAGGCCCGGGAACGAGCCTCGGAGCTCCTGGATTTCGTCGGTCTGGCCGCCCGGCGGGACGACCTGGCCGCGCACCTGTCCTATGGGCAGCAGAAGCTCCTGGAGTTCATCATGGCGTTCATGCCCAAGCCCGAGATCGTGCTCCTCGACGAACCGGCGGCGGCCGTCAACCCGACCATGATCGAGAAGATGATGGATCACATTGTGCAGTTGAACCGGGAGGGCTACACCTTCTGCATCATCGAGCACAACATGGACGTGGTCATGGAGCTCTGTCACCGGGTGGTGGTCCTCGACCACGGCGAGACGATCGCCGAAGGAACACCGGAGGCGATTCGGAACAATCCCGACGTGATCGAGGCCTATCTGGGCGCCTAGCTGTGTGTCCGAGTAATCCGGCGCCGACCACCAAGCGCGTGGTGCACCGAGAGGCGCTCCGAGCGGCGGCTGTGCCGCCGCAACCGAGGGGGGGGCATCGGGGGGGTCTTCCGAGACCCCCCCGAAAAGACCTGGGTCGCCACGATGGATGACATCCTGGAAATCACGGATTACGTGACGGGGTACGGCGAGCCCGACATCATCCGCGGGGTGTCCTTCCGGATCCAGCGCCACCAGATCGCCTGCGTGATCGGGCCGAACGGAGCGGGCAAGTCGACGTTGTTCGGAGGAATCTTCGGGCTCCTGAAGGCGCGTCATGGCCGCATCCGCTTCGACGGGTCGGATGTCACGAATCTCGCGTCCGGCGAGCTGCTGAGACGGGGGCTGTCCTACGTGCCCCAGGGGCGATGTAATTTCCCCGCCATGACCGTCACCGAGAACCTGGAAATGGGCGCCTTCATCCGCACCGATGCGCAGGTCCGGCGCGACATCGACGGCGTCATGGAGAAGTTCCCGGTCCTTCGGAACAAAGCCCGGGTGATGGCGGGAAACCTCAGCGGAGGCGAGCAGCAGATCCTGGAGATGGGCATGGCCCTGCTGTTGCGTCCGAAGCTGCTCCTGCTGGACGAGCCGTCTCTCGGCCTGGCGCCCAGGACCACCGGTCTCGTGTTCGAGAAGATCAAGGACATCAATGCCGACGGGACGACCATTCTGATCGTCGAGCAAAATGCGCGGCGAGCCCTGGCGATCTCCCAGCACGCCATCGTCCTGGAGCTGGGGCAGAAGCGGTTCGAGGGCACCGGTGAGGAAATCATGCAGAACGAGCAGGTCCGCCGCCTCTATCTGGGGGGCGGGGAACGACGCCGGACCAGCAGGCAACCCGAAGAGAGGGGAGGGTAGGGATCTAGCGACAGCTAGTCAGGGGCTCGCGTAGGTCGAGGTGGCGGCCCCGGCGCGGCCGCTCCGGCCGGCCTCGGCCGCGGCCGCGCGGAGGTCACCGAGGAACTCCTCGACGATCGGCGTGTGCATGGGGGTCAGCACGACGTGGAGACTCGGCGGCGTGGTCGCCTGGCGGCCGAGGTGCCAGCCGCGGGCGGCCATGAGATCGGCCACCGCCATGACGTCCACCCCCTCGGCCGCGAACGCGAAGACGTACATGATGGGATCCCCCAGCACGCGGAACCCCGGGATCGACTCGATCCCGCGCCGGAGGACCATGGCCGTGTCCCGCATCTCGCGGTTGAGCCGGAGGTAGCCCTCTTCTCCGTAGTAGTGGAGCACGGCCCACGCCGCCGCCACCATCCCCCCCGGCCGCGACCCCGCCAGCGTGGGGGTCCGGTAGGGACCGGCCGACCACTCGTCGAGCGTGAAGCCGGCGTCCCGCTGAAGATCCTCGTCGCGGTAGAGGATGACCGACGTCCCGCGGGCGCCGAACCCGTACTTGTGGATGTCCGCCGAGATCGTCGAGACGCCCGCGACCGCGAAGTCGAACGGGGGGACCGGGTGGCCGAGCCGCCGCAGGAACGGCAACGCGAACCCACCCACGCACGCATCCACGTGGAGGTTGACCCGCCGCTCGCGCGCGATCCGCGCCAGCTCGGCGATGGGGTCGATGGTGCCGAACGGGTAGTTGGGCGCCGAGCCGACGATCGCGATCGTGTCGTCGGTCACCGCGTCGGCCAGAGCCCCGAGGTCGGCCACGTAGTCCGGGGTGAGGGCCGTCCGGACGGTGCGGATCCCGTAGAGCTGCGCGGCCTTCTGGAAGGCGGGGTGCGCGCTCGCCGGCAGCGCCAGCGTCGGTCGCGTGACCTCCGGGCGCTCGCGGCGCGCCCGCTCGCGGGCCGCCCGGATGCCCATCAGGATGCTCTCGGTGCCACCGGAGGTGAGGTTGCCGGGGCCCCCCTCGTTGCCGAGGAGCGTCGCCGTGATCCCGATCACCTCGGGCTCGAGCTTCCCGAGGCTCGGAAAGATCCGCCGGGCCCCCAGGCCGTTGGTGGCCATGTAGAGACCGTAGGCCTCCCGCAGGAGCTCCAGATGCTCCGCCCCGGCGCCGTAGACGAGGCTGAACGTCCGGCCCTCGTCCCATCGCGCGTCACCCGCCATCGCGTCGCGGAGCAGGGCCATCACCTCGGACCGGGCCTTCCCCGTGCTCGGTAGCTTCATCGTCCGTCCTTTCCGACCCGTCCGCCCCGCCGGGCAGGGGTCGCCCCAGGCTTCAAGCCGTCGCGCGCCCCCGGCCCCGCTCGATCAGCCAGCCGCCGAGCCCCAGGAGCACGAAGGAGGCCCCCAGGAGCACCGTCGCCAGCGCGTTCACGCGCGGGGCGATCCCGTCCCTCAGGAGGCTCCAGATGTGCATGGTCAGCGTCCCCTTCTGGCCGGAAACGAAGAAGGTGATCAGGAATTCGTCCATCGACAGCGTGAACACCAGCAGGGCCGCGCCGACGACTCCCGGCAGGATCAGCGGCAGGGTGACGTACCAGAACACCTGCCGGGGACGCGCGCCCAGGTCGCCGGCGGCCAGCTCCAGCGTGCGGTCGAACCCGTAGAGGCGCGCGGAGACGAGGAGGGTCGCGAACGGCAGGGTGAACACCACGTGGCCCAGGATGATGGTGAGCCGCGAGAGCGGAAGCCGCAGCCAGCTGAAAAACAGGAGGAGCGCGACGCCCATCAGGAAATGCGGGATGACCATGGGGACGATGACCAGGGCCTGCAGAGCCCGCTTGAGCCGGAACGCGCACCGCACCAGCGGGAACGCGGCCAGCGTGCCCAGGACGGTGGAGACCAGCGTGGTGGCGGTCGCGACGTAGAGGCTGTTGTAGAGCGCCTCGTGCATCACGAAGTCGAACCCCAGCTCGTCGTACCACTTGAGCGTGAACCCGCGGAACGGGAACGACGGGATGATGTGGTCGTTGAAGGAGAAGAGGACCAGGAACACGATCGGGAGATAGAGGAAGACGAACCCGGCGATCCCGTACGCGACGAAGACCCGGCGACCCATGCCGCGCCTCAGCGGTTCAGGCGATCGAGATCGAGGTAGCGCCAGGCGAGGGCCAGCGGTCCCATGACCAGGACCGCGACGATGAAGGACATGGCCGCCCCGAGCCCGAACTGAAAGGCCTGCATCTGGTTGGCGATGAGCGGCGCGATCATGACGCTGCCCGGCCCCCCGACCAGGAGCGGCACGAAGAACATCCCCGTCAGCGGGACGAAGGTCAGCACGGCCGCCGACACCACCCCGGGCATGGTCAGCGGCAGGGTCACGTGCAGGAACGCCCGGACCGGCGAGGCCCCGAGGTCGCTCGCCGCGTGGACCAGGGCGAAGTCCATCTTCTCGAGGGACGTGTAGATCGTGATGACCGCGAAGGGGAACGAGAAATAGGTCATGACCAGGATCACGGCGAAGATGTTGTAGAGGAGGAACGGCAGCGGCTCCGAGATCACCCCCAGCGCCATCAACCCCTTGTTGATGATGCCGCCGTGGCCGAGGATCGCCATCCAGGCATAGGCGCGGAGGAGCCCGCTGGTCCAGAAGGACAGGATGACCGCGGCGACCAGCACCCGCTGCCACCGTCGCGTGTACCGCACGATGTAGTAGGCCATCGGGTAGGCGAGGACGAGGGTCAGGGCGGTGATCGCCAGGGCCGTGACGATGGTCTTGCCGAGGACCCGGGGATACGTCCAGCCCTGGAAGAACGCCAGGTAGTTGGCCAGCGTCCACTCGGGAACGAGCTGGAAGTTGCGGGTCGTCCAGAAGCTGTAAAGGAACATGATCGCCATCGGCAGGACGAAGAGGCCTCCCTGGATGACGATCGTCGGGACGAGCCCGAGGAGGAGAGGGTCGAACGTCGCGGCACGCGGCCGGGCGCTCGCGCCCCCCCGAGGAATGGCGGCCCTGTTCGCGAGGTAGTCCTGGTTTGCCATGCGATGCCCCGGGAGAGCGTCCGCGCGGCGGCTTCGCCGCCGCCATCCCTCCGGGGAGGCCATCGGGGGAGTCTTCCGAGACCCCCCCGAAATGTCTCAGGAGGCGGCCAGCACCTCGTTCCAGGCCGCGGCGTACTCGTCCTGGTTCGGCGGGGCCTCGATGAGCCGCATCTTCAGCGCCACCTCGGGCTGGTCCATGAGGTTGGCCTTCACCATGTCGACCAGCCCTTCCTTGCGGAGCACCTCGACGCCGCCGCGGTTGGCGCAGCCGCGCTGGAGCCGCTTGAAGTTCGTCGCCACATACTCCGGACTGTGGAGATGATCGATCCACGCCAGCGCCGACTCCTTGTTGGCGGCGCCCTTCACCAGCATGTCGCCGTCGATCCACCCCACGTACCCTTCCTTCGGGGGTGCCCAGCCCATCGGCGGCCCGCCCGCGGCCTGGATCGTCATCGCCCGGCCGGGGTTCGACAGTCCGATCCACACGGTCTCCTCGACATAGAGCCGGAGCTGCTCGTTCCAACCCTTGGCGATGGTCGGGGCGTTCCGCTTGATCTGGATCAGGATGTCCTTCGCTCGGTTGAGCTGCTCCTTGGTCATCCGGAAGGGCTCGTAGCCCAGGAGGTACGCCGCCACCGGCCACAGGAACTCGTGCTGGTCACTGAAGCCCACGTGTCCCCTGTACTGCTTGTCGAGGAGCACCTCGTAAGAGGTCGGGGGCGTCTTGACCTTGTTCTTGTTGTAGATGAGCATCGTGGGCGACCATCCCCACGGCACCATCAGCATCCCGCCCCCGCTGGCCTGGAGTCCCGGGATCCGCTTGAACTCGGGATACATGTGCTTGGCGACGTTCGGGATGCTGTCCAGCTGGACCGGCTCGATCATCCCCTCCTGGTGGTAGCGGACGGGCCAGAGGCCGTCGGCCTCGAACAGGTCGTACTGGCTCGCCCCCGACACCTTGAGCTTCGCGAACGTCTCCGCGTTCCCGGTCATCGCGATGTGGTTCACGCGGATGCCGGTCTTGTCGAAGAAGCCCTTGATCCCCTGGGGCTCCACGTGGCCGCCCCAGGCCATCCAGTTCACGGTGCCGCCGGCCGCCCGCGCCGGGCGGGCGACGACGCCCGGGATCCCGCTGGCGAGCACCCCGCCGCCTGCCAGTGCCAACCCCCTCAGAAACGCTCGCCGGTCGACCGGTCTGGTCACCATCTGGGCCTCCTTGTCCTGGGTCTCACTCGGTCCTGACGCTCACTCGCCGGAGCCTCCACCTCGCCCGCCGCGGCTCACCCGCTCTCCGCCCGGAACACGCGGGCGTCCTCGACCTCCCACGCGAGGTAGACCGGCTGCGCCTCGCGCAGCGCCTCGCCCATCCCGCTCCCGGCGTCGTTGAGCCGGTACACGAGCACGTCCTGATCGTTCGCCAGCCGGACGAAGTAATGGGTGACGAAGCCGAGGTTGGCGATCTTGCTGATGTGACCCGTGACGATCGCGCCGCCGGCCGGCGGTGGCTTGGAGGAGAGCCGGATCCGCTCCGGCCGCACCAGCACCGTCACCGCAGCACCGGGCTCCAGGGGCGTGCTCCATCGCCCCTGGACCGACACCAGCGCGCCGATCGCGACGTCCACCCGATCGGCCTCTGCCCGCTGCACGCGCCCGGTGAGGACGTTCGGCGAGCCGATGAACTCCATGACGAAGCGGTCGGCGGGCCGGTCGTAGATCTCGCCGGGCGTGCCCACCTGGAGCACCCGGCCCCGGTCCATCACCGCGATCCGGTCGGACATGGCCAGGGCTTCTTCCTGGTCGTGCGTCACGTAGATGAACGTGATGCCGACCTTGCGCTGGAGTCGCGTCAGCTCCGCCTGCATCTGCTTCCGGAGCTTGAGGTCGAGCGCGCCCAGCGGCTCGTCCAGCAGGAGGACCGACGGGTGATTGACGAGGGCCCGGGCCAGCGCCACCCGCTGCTTCTGCCCACCGCTGAGCTGGCTCGGGCGACGCTCCTCGAGCCCCTCGAGCGAGACCAGGCGCAGCATCTCGCGCACCGCGCGCCGACGCTCCTCCCGGGCCACGCCCCTCATCCGCAGCCCGAAGCCCACGTTCTCCGCCACCGTCATGTGGGGAAAGAGGGCGTAGCTCTGGAAGACCGTGTTGACCGGCCGCGCGTACGACGGGACGTGCCCGACCCGTCGACCGTCGATCAGGATCTCGCCGCTCGAGGCCGCGTCGAAGCCCCCGATGAGGTTCAACGTCGTCGTCTTGCCGCACCCGCTCGGGCCGAGCAGGGAGAAGAACTCGCCCTTCCGGACCCGGAGGGACACCTCGTCGAGGGCCCGCACCGGGCCAAAGCTCTTGGTGACGCCCCGGAGCTCGACGGCGGTATCCGGCCGACTGTCGGAAGCCGGATCCCGCGGCATCGGGACCGGGGCGGAGTCGCCCCGGTGGTCCGGGCGAGGACCGGACGAGGCGGCCTCGGGGGCCGACCTCACGCCGTGAACGGGGGCGGTGCGGAGGAGATGCCGAACGACACGCCGGCCGGGCGAAGCATCGCGGCGATGATAGCCCGGCCCTCCAGCGGAGTCAAACGTCCGCGCCCCCCGAAGAAACTACGGGACCGCCTGGCCCGCGAGGACGCCGGTGAGTCGCTCGTGGTCGACCGCGAGCTGGCCGTTCACCACCACGAACGGAATCCCGACCGGGAACCGGCGGGGATCGTCGTAGGTCGCGGTGTCGATGACCCGGTCGGCGTCGAAGACGACCAGGTCGGCGAAGCAGCCGCGCTCGACGCGGCCCCGGCGGGGGAGGCCGAACCGGCGGGCGGGGCGGTCGGTCATCCGGTGCACCATCGCCTCGACCGAAAGGCCGCCGAACTCGCGGCGCAACCGGCCCAGGAAGCGGGGAAAGGCGCCGTACGCCCGGGGATGGGGCAGGCTGCCGGCCGGGGTGATGTCGCTGCACACCATGTAGTCCGGCCGGGCCAAGAGCTCCATCGAGTCCCGGCTCACCTGGCGCCACAGCGCCACGCTCCGGGGCGGCGCCGCCACGTGGCCCACCCGCAGCTCTTCCGAGAGCAGCAGGTCGCACAGCGCCTCGCCGAGCGAGCAGCGGCGGCGGGCGGCCAGGTCGGGGAGGCTCATTCCCTCCAGCGCCGTGTCCTTGCCGACGTAGGAGCAGACGAGCTGGGCCAGCGGCACCGACTCGTCGTGATCCAGCCCATGGGCGATCCGGCGGCGGTCCTCCGGATCCGCGAGGCGCCGGAGGATGGCGTCGGGCCCGCCCTCCTGGGCCCAGCCCGGGAGGTAGCTCACCGCGATCGAGCTGCCGGAGGGGTACGGGTAGATGTCGAACGTGATGTCGAGGCCCTCGGCCTTCGCGGGGTCGATGAGCCGCATGATCGTGTCGATCCGCCCCGCGGTCTCGGGCGCCGTCCGGTAGTGGGCGAAGTGGAGGCGCACCCCGGCGCGCCGCGCGACCTCGAGCGCCTCCGCGACGCCACTCCCGCCGTGGGCCCGCTCGAGGTTCGCCTGGCGCGGCTCGCACATGAACACGGCGCCGGCCGCGCGGACTCCCTCGCAGAGGGCGATCAGCTCGGCGGTCTCGCCCCACGGCCCCGGGTAGTACTTCGAGCCGGTGGAGAAGCCCACCGCGCCCTGCGCGAGCCCGTCGCGGACCAGGCGGCGGGCGGCCTCGAGGTCCGGCCCGCGGAGCGGCGCGTCCCGGAACCCGAGGACCTCGAGCCGCACCGTGGCGAACGGGACGAGGTAGGCGGTGTTGACGGCCACCTTCCGGTGGTAGTGGCTCCGGAAGGCGGCCACGCTCGACACGTCGAGGTCCTCGGGCGGATCGCCCAGGAGTCCTGCCAGCCAGCGGCGGTACACGCGGTAGTTCGGTCCGGAGAGCGGGGCGTAGGACATCCCATCGATCCCGAGGAACTCCGTGGTGATCCCCTGCCGGAGCCCCATCGGGTGCTGGGGGTCCGTCAGCAGCGCGCCCTCCGCATGGGTGTGGGGGTCGACGAAGCCCGGCGCCACCACCAGGCCCGTCGCGTCGATCACGCGCCGGGCCTCGGCCCGCCCGAGGTCGCCGATGGCCGTGATCGTCTCGCCGCCGACCCCGACGTCGGCGCCATACCCGGGAGCCCCGGTGCCGTCGACGACCGTCCCGCCGCGGAACACGAGGTCGAACATCAGCGGATGATCATACCGGGGATTCACCCTCCCCGCCCGGGACGACGTATACTCGCGCTCGGCTGACTCGGGTACGACACCCCATCCGGACACCGCGTGCGCCAGGAGGAATCATGAGAACCGTCGGATTCATCGGCCTCGGCAACATGGGCGCGGCGATGGCGAGCAACATCCACCAGGCCGGCTACGCCCTCGTCGTCCACGACGTGCGGGCCGATGCCGCCCGTCGCCTGGCCGAGGCCGGCGCCCGCGTCGCGGCGTCACCCGCCGAGGTCGCGCGCCAGTCCGACGTGACCATCACCTCGCTGCCCGGCCCGCCCGAGGTCGAGGCGGTCGCCGTCGGCGCCGGCGGCCTCCTGGACGGCATGCGCCACGGCGGCGTCTGGATCGATACGTCCACCAGCCGGCCCACGCTGATCCGGACGCTCGCACCGCGCTTCGGCGCCAGGGGCGCCCACGTGCTCGATGCCCCGGTGAGCGGCGGGAAGACCGGCGCCCAGAGCCGCAACCTCGCCGTCATGGTCGGGGGCGACCGGGCCGTGTTCGAGCGCGTGAAGCCGGTCCTCGACGCCTTCGGCGACAAGGTCTTCTACGCCGGCGCCATCGGCGCCGGCTGCGTGGCCAAGCTCGTCCACAACATGATCGGCCACAGCGTGCGGCAGGCTGTCGCCGAAGGGCTCACCCTCGGGGTCAAGGCCGGCGTGGACGCCGAGGCCCTGTGGGAATGTATCCGCCGCGGCGCCCTCGGCCGGATGCATTACCTTCACGAGGGCCTGCCCCGCACGGTCTTCCGCGGTGAGTACGCCCCGCCCATGTTCAGCCTCGGCCTCGCGCGCAAGGACATCGGCCTGGCCACCGAGCTGGCGCGCGAGTATCAGGTCCCGATGCCGCTGACCAATCTGGCCGAGCAGATCGCCATCGCGGCTCTCAACCGCGGCTGGGGCGACCAGGACAACAACGTCGTGTTCCGGCTGCAGGAGGAAGCGGCCGGCGTCGAGGTGCGCGCCCCCCAGGTGGACCCCGGGCGGGCGGCCCGCTTCATCACGACGCATCCCGACGCCTGAGCGCGGTTACCCGTCCCCGAAGAGCCGGTCCCCCTGCTCGTCGATGATGCGCTTCGCCTTCGCGATCGTCATGGTGACGATGGCGTCGCGGTCGGGAGACGTATCGGCGCGGACGAGCTGATGGACCTTCCGGTCGCCGCCGGCTCCCGTCGAGATCGTGCCGGCCAGGCGCCAGCCGCCCGACTCCCGCTCGGGCGCGGCCGTGATCGTGTAGCCCTTGTACTCGACGCTCGCCTCGGGGCGCGGCGTCTCGGGGACCCGGCTCCCGGGCGAGAACAGACGGCGCAGGAAACTGACCATGGGCGCCTCCTTGGCGGGCAACGTCACCGGAGGGTCAAGTCGCGGGACAGCCGCGTGAGCCGCTCGGGTCCGGTGGCGGTCACGAGGACCGGGTCCCCGAGCGCGACGTACAGATCGCCCTCGGGGGCGAGGAGTCCCGCGTGGAAGAGGAAGCTCATCCCCGCCTGGAGGACGTGGGTGTCGGTCTCCTTGATCCGGAGGTTGTCGATCCAGGTCGGGGGATAGCCAAGACCGATCCCGTAGCCCACGTGCTGGCCGCGGCGCGAGTAGCCGCGCTCGGCCATCTGGGCGTGAACGAGCCGCGCCACCTCCGCCGTCCGGACGCCGGGCTTGATGGCCGCCAGCCCCGCGTCGGTCGCCTCGCGGATCGCGTCGTGCATCGAGCGCAGCCGATCGCCGGGGGCGCCGACCGACGCCGTGCGCATGCACACCGCGTGGTAGCGCCGGTAGCAGCCGCCCACCTCGAGGAGAAACGGGTCGCCGGCCCGGACCTCGCGGGTCGTCGCCGCCCCGTGCGTCTGGGTCAGCGTCCGCGGCCCGGTCCCCATCGGCGGCGCCACCGACGGGTGCTCACCGCCGGCCCGGTACATCGCGGCCACCACGGCCGCGTGGACGTCGCATTCGCGCGCGCCGGGCCGGAGCGCCTCCCAGGCGGCCTGGACGCCGGCGTCCATCACCTCGCCGGCCCGCCGCATGCACGCGATCTCGGCCGGCGACTTGATCAGGCGCAGCTCGGTCACGAGATCGGAGGCGTCCACCAGCTCCGCCCCCTGGAGGGCGTCCCGCAGGAGGTCGTAGTAGTACGGGAGGAGCGCGTGGCTCTTCCGCTCGATCCCGATGCGCGCGCCTCGGAGCAGTCCCCGCTCGGTCAGGATGTCGGCGGTCTGCTGAGCGGGATCGCGGGTGGCGTCGTCGAGCCAGACGCGCACGTCGTCCACGATGCCGCCGTCGCGGACCAGCAGCTCGTCGACCTTGCGGACGATGGCGGTCATCGGCGCCTCGGCCGCCGGCACGATGAGGACCTGGTAGACCCAGTAGCCGATCTGGTCGTAGCCCGCCAGGTAGAACATGTGCTCCTGGTGGAACACGAGGAGCACGTCGAGGCCGGCCTCGCGCATCGCGGCCCGGGTGCGCCGGAGCCGCGCCGTGTACTCGGAGCGCTCGAACGGGGGCGCCATCAGGGTGCTCACACCGGCGTCTGGAGATGGAGGAGGTCGGCGCGGGGAATGTGGCACACGATGGCGTGCCCCCGGTCGCCCGTCACGACGGGCGGCGCCTCACGCTCGCAGATGGGCCCGACCTTGCGCGGACACCGGGGGTGGAACGGGCAGCCGGACGGCGGCGCCGCCGGGTTGGGCGCCGGCCCCACGAGGCGGATGGCGCCCGCGGCCGGCGTGGCCGAGAGCGACGGGACCGCCGACAGAAGCGCCTCGGTGTAGGGGTGCCAGGGCGGCCTGAACACATCTTCCGTCGTGCCCGCCTCGACGATGCGTCCCAGGTAGAGGACGACGACGCGGTCGGCGATGTGGCGGACCACCGAGAGGTCGTGTGAGATGAAGAGGTAGGAGGTGTGGGCCCGCGCCTGGAGCGAGGCGAGCAGGTTCAGGACGGTCGCCTGGACCGAGACGTCGAGGGCCGAGGTCGGCTCGTCGCACACGACCAGATCCGGCCGGCAGGCGAAGGCCCGCGCGATCGCCACCCGCTGGCGCTGGCCGCCCGAGAGCTGAGCCGGGAACACGTCCAGGTAGCGCGTCTCGAGGCCCACCGACTCGAGGAGCCGGGCGGCCGCGGCCCGGCGGCTCCGCCGGTCCGCCAGGCCGAACAGCGTGAGCGGCCGGGCGACGGCCTCGAGGATCGTCCGGCGGGGGTTCAGGGTCAGATCCGGGTTCTGGAAGACGATCTGAAGCCGGCGCCGCAGCGCCCGGGGCCGCGCCGCCGGCCGGCGCGGCACCGGCCGCCCGTCGACCTCGATCCGGCCCGCGGTGGGCTGCAGAAGTCCCACGACGCAGCGGGCCGTGGTCGTCTTGCCCGACCCGCTCTCCCCGACGACGGCCAGCGTCTCGCCGGCCGCGACCGCGAGCGACACCCCGTCCACCGCCCGGACGATCGGCGCCCGCCCGAGCACCCCGGCCAGGCCGCCGGCCTGGCGGTAGTGGTGGACGAGGTGGACCACATCCAGGAGCGGCACCGAACGCGGCGCCGCGCCGGCGACGGCGG
Organism: Candidatus Methylomirabilota bacterium; assembly: GCA_036005065.1. Taxonomy (NCBI): domain Bacteria; phylum Methylomirabilota (SeqCode); species Candidatus Methylomirabilota bacterium. The sequence continues at coordinate 21,832 of DASYQW010000159.1, forward strand.
CCGCGATGGCCGGGGCCCGAACCGCGTCCGGCGGCGGGACGCGGTCCCAGTAGAAGCAGCGCGCGCGGTGATCCGGGGCCGCCTCGAACCAGCCCGGGTGCTCCTGCCGGCAGCGCGCGTCCGCCAGCGGGCAGCGCGGGGCGAACTGGCACGCGCGAACCTCGGCCCGGGGGTCGGGCAGCGTCCCCTCGATGGCCGGCAAGAGACGCGCCGCAGCGGGGCGGTCGACCCGCGGCAGGCAGCCGAGGAGCCCGACCGTGTAAGGGTGCCGCGGCCGCGTGAACACGGGGCCGACCGGCCCGTGCTCCGCGATCTCTCCCGCGTACATCACCGCCACCTCGTCGGCGAGCCGCGCGATCACCCCGAGGTTATGCGTGATGTAGAGGATGCCGGCCGCCGTCCGCTGCCGGAGCGAGTCCACCAGGTCGAGGATCCGGGCTTCGGTCGTGACGTCGAGGCCGGTGGTCGGCTCGTCGAGGACGAGGAGGTCGGGATCGCAGGCGAGCGCCGTGGCGATCGAGACCCGCTGCTGCTGGCCGCCCGAGAGCTGGTGCGGGTAGCGCCGGGCGAGCTGGGCGGGGTTCGGCAGCTGAACGGCGGCGAAGAGGTCGAGCATGCGAGCCCGGGCCTCGGCCCGGCGGAGCCGCTCGTGCTCGACGAGGACCTCCACCAGCTGGTCCCCGACGGTCAGCACGGGGTTGAGCGTGCTGGTCGGATCCTGGAACACCATCGCGAGCCGCCGGCCCCAGAGGCGGCGCAGCTCGCGCGCCGGCTGGCCCACCAGGTTCTCGCCGCGGAAGCGCACCTCGCCCGTCACCTCGGCCTCGGAGAAGAGCGCCCCCATGACCGCGAGGGCGACGGTGCTCTTCCCGGACCCCGACTCGCCGACGAGCCCCAGGACCCGACCCGGCGGGAGCACGAACGACACGCCCTTCACCGCCCGGACCGGGCCCGCGCCGGTCCGGTACGAAACCCGGAGGTCGCGTACGGTGAGCACCGGCTCGCTCCCCGGCGCCGGGGTCACAGGGTTTCCCCGCGACGGCGAAGCGCCAGCACGTCGCTCAGGGCGTCGCCCAGGAGGTTGGCCCCCACGACGGCGCTGGAGATGGCGGCGGCCGGCAGGATGGCGAGCCAGGGCGCCTGGGCGAGGAACGGCAGCGCCTCGTTGATCATGAGCCCCCAGTCCGGCGCCGGCGGCTGGGCGCCGAGCCCCAGGAACCCCAGCGAGGTCGCCAGGAGGATCGCGTAGGCGAACCGGATCGTCACCTCGACGATGATCGGGGCCCAGGCGTTCGGCAGCATCTCGGCGAAGATGATGTAGAGGCCCTTCTCGCCGCGGGCCCGGGCGGCGTCGATGAACTCCGAGGCGGCCAGGCTGAGCGCGATGCCCCGCACCACGCGCGCCGAGCGCGGCATGAACACGACGCCGATCCCCAGGGCGACGTAGACCGGGTCGGACCCGACCGTCGTCAGGAGCAGCATCGCCAGCAGGAGGGCCGGCAGGGCCATGAGCGCGTCCACCACCCGCATGAGCACCTCGTCGACGAGCCCGCGGTAGAACGCGCCCAGCATGCCCACCACCACGCCCAGCCCGACGCCGAGCAGCGTGCTGGCCGTCGCCAGGCTGAGCGTCGAGCGCGCGCCCCACATGACGCGGCTCAGCTGGTCGCGGCCGTACTGGTCGGTGCCGCCCAGGAACTCGCGCGAGGGCGCCTCGAGCGTGTGCAGGATGTTGAACTGGGCGAAGTGATAAGGCGCCAGCGCCGGGCCGAACAGGGCGAGCCCGAGGTGGACGGCGAGGAGCGCGGCGCCGGCCGCCGCCATGGGCGAGCTCCCGAGCATCGCCCGCGCGAACCCGGCGCCCCGCCGGAGCGCGGCCAGCGCTCCGGGCCCCGGAGCGATCCCGGCCGGCGCCCCCGCGGGTGGGCTCATGGTTTCAGTACCGGATCCGCGGATCGAGGGAGGCGTAGATCAAGTCCGCCGCCAGATTGGCCAGGGCGTACGTCACCGCGATGACGAGGGCCGCCATCTGGATCACCGGGACGTCGCGGTGGTTCACGGCGTCCACCATGAGCCGGCCGAGGCCCGGATAGGCGAACACGCTCTCGACCACGACGATGCCGCCGATCAGGAACCCGACGTTGATGGCCACGATGCCGACCGTCGGCAGGAGCGCGTTCCGGAGGGCGTGCCGGAGGATCACCAGGCGCGGGCGGAGGCCCCGGAGGCGGGCCGCCCGGATGTAGGGTTGCTCCAGGACGTCGATCATGCTGGCCCGGGTCATGCGCGTCATGTGGGCGAGGAGCGCCAGGACCAGCGTCAGCGTCGGCAGCACCAGGCTCGGGGCGACCGACCAGAGGCTCGCCCGGGGATCGATCAGGCTGGACGGCGGCAGCCACGCGAACCGGAACGCGAGGACGAGGATCAGCACCGTGCCCATGATGAACTCGGGGAGCGAGACCGCCACCAGGGTGACCAGCCCGACCGCCTGATCGAGGAACCGGTTACGCCGCAGTGCCCCGAGGACGCCCAGCCCGATCGCCAGCGGCACCGCCACCGCCAGGGCCAGGACGGCCAGCACCGCCGACTTCCCCAGCCGCTCGAGTACCAGCGGGCGCACCGGCACCTGGTAGAGCAGCGACGTCCCCCACTCCCCGCGCACGGCGCCGCCGACCCAGTCGAGGTAGCGGAGCGGGGCCGGCCGGTCGAGGCCGAGCTTCTGGCGGAGGGCGGTGAGATCCGCGGGAGTGGCCGAGGTGCCGAGGATCATCACCGCCACGTCGCCCGGCAGCACCTGGACGATGCCGAAGATCAGGATCGACACGATGGCCATCACCACCGCCAGCAGCAGGAGACGCCGGCCGACGAAGGCGAGGACCCGCATCGGGCTCGGACTCCGGCATCAACGCTCGGCCCCCATCCGCTCCGATTCCCGCACGAGCGTTCAGCCCTCCAGGTACGCGTTCCGGAAGTCGCACCAGCGGAGCGGGTGGAGCGTGTAGCCCTTGACGGTCGACCGCATCGCGCTCAGGTACTGGGTGAAGTACGTGACGATGTAGTGCCCCTCGTCGGCGATCACCCGCTGCACCTCCGCGTAGATCTCCTTCCGCTTCCCGGCCTCGGTGGAGGACCGGCCCTCCTCCAGCAGCTTGTCGAGCTTCGGGTTCGAGTACTTGCCTTCGTTCCAGCTGCCGGTGCTGTGGAAGTAGGGATAGACGGTCTCGTCGATGGTGGCCCGGCCGAACCAGTTGTTGACGTAGAGCGCCTTCTTCTTGTAGACGTTCGCGTTGAAGACCGACCACGGGACCGTCTTGACCTCGAGCTTGATGCCCGCCGGCGCCACCATCTGCTGCACGACGACCGCCAGCTCCTGCAGGCCGACCCGCTCGTTGGAGGTCCAGATCTCCTCGCTGAACCCCTGCGGGTGGCCGGCCTCGGTGAGGAGCGCCCGGGCCCGGGCGACGTCCTGGGCCCGCTGAGGGAGTGCCTGGTGGAAGGGGTTGATGTCGGGCACCGGGTGGTCGTTCCCGACCGTGCCGCGCCCCTGCCACACCGCCTTGATCACCCCGTCCCGGGACAGGAGGAGTTTCATGGCCAGGCGCACCCGGTTGTCGTCGAAGGGCTTGTGGTCCGTCGCCAGGACCACCGGCTGGAACGAGGTGCTCTTCACGCCGACGAGCGAGACGCCCGGCGTCCTCTCCAGGGTCCCGACGAAGGCCACCGGCACCTCGAACATCATCTGCACGTCGCCGCCGCTGAGCGACGCCACCTGGGTCGCGTGCTGCGGAATGTTGACCTGCCACAGCTCGTCGAGGTGGGGCCGCGGCTTGTCCCAGTAGTCCGCGAACTTCACCAGCCGCGTACGCTCGCCCGGCTTGAACTCGGTCAGCCGGAAGGGTCCGGTGCCGGATGGCTCGCTCACGATCTTGTCCGCCCGGTCGGCGGGGAGGATCCGGCCGAAGGTCACGCCGAGGTTCACGGGCAGGTCGGCGTACGGGGCCGACATCCGGAAGCGGACCGTGTAGTCGTCGGCGGCCTCCACCTTCTCGATCGGCCCCAGCGCCGTCCGCCCTGGCGACGCGGTCTTCGGGTCGAGGACCCGCTCGAACGTGAAGACGACGTCGCTCGCCTTGAGTTCCCGCCCGTGGTGGAACCTGGCACCCTGCCGCAGATTGAAGGTCCAGACGCGTGCCTGGGGATCGGAGCTCCACCGGGTCGCGAGCGACGGCTGCACCTGCAGCTTCTCGTCCACGCGCGTGAGGTTGTCGTAGACGTTCTGGGTGATCATGTACTCGTCACCCTGGATGCTGAGCGCGGGGTCGATGGTGCGCGGCGAGCTGGCCCACGCCATCTTGAGCGTGCCCCCGGACCGCGGAGTCTGGGCCCACGCCCGGCCGCGCTCCCGACCCCGCACGACCGGCTCCACCATGCCGATGGCGCCTCCCGCCAGCGCCAGCTCCAAGAGCCGCCGGCGCGTCAGGCCGCCCCGCGTTCGGTCCGTGTGCTCGTCGTCACGGTTCATCGACGGCCTCCTTGTACTTTTCGGGGGGGTCTCGGAAGACCCCCGATTGACTGGCGTGGTTCATCACCGGTCGATCACGGCTGACGCGTCGATCTCGACCAAGAGCTCGGGGAGCGCGAGACCCTTCACCACGACCCCCGTGCTGCAGTGGTGGACGTCCTCGAAGTACTTGTCGATCATCCCGTAGACGGCCGGACGGTAGGACACGTCCGTCACGTATACCGTGAGCTTGCAGACGTCCTTGATACTGCCCCCCGCCTCCTCCATGAGCTGCTTGATGTTCTTGCACGCCTGCTCCGCCTGGGCCCCGGGGTCGCCCTTCCCGACGAGCTTGCCGTCGAGATCGAAGCCCGTCTGCCCGCGGAGGAAGACGTATTCCCCGCGGGTGCGGATCGCCATCGAGTAGATGCCGCGGGCGCCGTGCTTGTAGGGGGAGGCGTCGAACTTCCGGATGAACTGCTTGGGCATGGGTCTCCTCTCGAGGCGCCACCCGTCAGGCGAGCCGCACCGTCAGGTCCGACAGCCGTCCGGCGTTGGTCGGAGCCAGGTCCTGCGGACATGCCGAGCAGGCCGCCACCAGGTCCATGCGCGCGAGCAGCGTGACGTAGTCCCCCGGGCGGGCCGGGGACGGCGCGCTCAGGTAGCCGCCATCCGGCAGGACTGGCGAGTGCTGGAAGAGGTTCACCGGGTCGGGGATCCGCCAGGCGGGGAGCTCGAAGGGCACCAGCGCCTCGACGAAGTTCATCCGGCAGCTCCGGTGGTCCTCGACCCCGAAGTCGCGGCGGTAGCGGTAGGGGTCGCAGGCGGCGGCCAGGAAGTCGTGCACCCCCACCGTGTCTTCCATCAGCTCGAGGATGGGCTCGCGGTGGTTGGTGAACAGGCTGGCGCCCGTCGTCAGGCGGATCGAGCCGAGGCAGCGGCGCGTGTGGCTCGGGCTCAGGAACTCGGTGAGGTCGGCGGCGTTGAAGGCCACCAGGTCGCCCACCTGGTGTCCCTCCGTCTGGGCGATCGTGACCCGCTCACCCGCCCGCATGCGCCACATCCGGGCGTGCCCGGCCGGGATGACGAACTCCCGCGGCGCCGTGCTCACCGGCTCCGCCGGGCCGGCCGCCGCCCGCGCCGGGTCGGACTGAAGGGCAGGTTCAGCCGGTCTTCCGCCATGGCCACGCGCCTCCTGTTCGGGACGGCCTCCGACCTCCCCGAGCCGACACCCGCACGGCGCGCCCGATCCTATCATCGGACGACACGGCGCGCCACTGGACGCCGCGGGGGTGGACGCCGCGGGGGTCCTGGTGAGGCACGCGACTCGTTGCGCGCCAGCTCACGGCCGCGCGTGAGCCACCCGCCCGCCCCCTGGCGCGTCCCGGCGGGGTTGGCTATGCTTGGCGATGCAGATGGCGGGAACGCCGTCCTGGCGAGATGGCCTCTGGAGCGGCTAGAGGTTCCGCCTGAGCGGACCCGGGAGCAGGAGATGCCGGAGGGGTTCTGGGCCACCGTCGACATCGCGGAGGACCGTCTCCGGTCGTGAAGCACGAGATTCGGTACGGCAAGGCGGCAATCCGGCTGTACCGGACCCACGCCCACCCGCTGCCCGGCGTCCGCTCCAACATCCTCTTTGCGCACGAGGTGACGGTGGACGTGCACGGCGAGAACTTCTTCCCCGCCTACACCGAGGGTGACAACTCCCAGGTCGTGGCCACCGACACCATGAAGAACTTCACGCTGGCGGCCGCCCTGGAATTCGCGGGATCGACGCCGGAAGGCTTCGCGGCCTTCCTCGCCCGGCGTTTCCTCGACAGCTATCCCCAGATGGAGCGGGTCGGCGTGCGGCTCGACGAGCTACCCTTCGCCCAGCACAGCGAGAAGCTGCTCAGCCCGCTGGACGGCGAACACCCCAGCGTCTGCCTGACCGCCGACCGCTCCGGCATCAAGCAGCTGGAGTCGAGCCGCCGTGACCTCCGGCTGGTCAAGCTGACCGGCAGCGCCTTCGCCAGCTTCGCGCGCGACCGCTACACGACCCTGCCCGAATGCACGGACCGTCCGCTCTTCATCCACCTCGACCTGAGCTGGCAGTACGCCTCGATCGAGGACGCGCTGAGCGAGGACCTCGCGCGCTATGTCCCTTCGGAGCACGTGGCGGAGATGGCGCGCCAGACGTTCGACGGCTTCGTCAGCCTCTCCATCCAGCACCTGGTGCACGAGATGGGCCGGCGCATCCTCGACCGCTGGCCACGG